>NVRR01000192.1 GCA_002732675.1 Sneathiella sp.
CTATTTTAGCATAGGGGAAAAGATTTTCATGAAAAGGGCGCACGCGCCGCGTCTCAAAGTATTTCAATTTTGGAAAATGTGACGGCGGCTACAAAATTGGTTCTATTCCAGTATGTTGGTAGGGGTATCTTAAACTAAAACTTGAAGATGACATTCAAATAAATACTTCAACTGATAATAAGAAAACTAAATTGAGCACTCAAACAGCCGGGGCCAATCTGAACAATATGAGTTCTGGCAAAATGGAATCGAATGATGCGGGACGACATTAAAACAACATGGATCATAGCCATATTTCTGGTTGGGATTATGGGAGTTTCTTCATTGTTTTCCGACAATATGACAGCACAGGCAGACCAGGGAATCGGCGCTGCCACGGCGATGACGGAAAAACAGATCAGCCAAAAAACCGGGACAGATCAAGATTTATGTGACTGGATCGGGAGCCTTTTTACAAGTTCCTGAGCGGCGTTGCTGTTTATCCAAGATTGGCGAGGCCGGGGAAGGCTTCTATGAACCAGTAGGCGAGAATTTGGAACCGGCCGGTGAAAATCAGCACGCCGGTTGCGATCAATACCAGCCCAGGGCCGATTTCAACGGTTTTGAAATGTTTGCGGAATCTTTGCGTGAATCTTAAAAACGCGTTGATGCCAAAAGCCGCCAGCAGGAACGGAATGCCAAGGCCAAGGGAATAAACGCTGAGCAGGCTGACCCCGTATCCCAAAGAGCTATCACTGGCCGCGAGCGCCAGTATGGTCCCGAGAATAGGGCCAATGCAGGGTGTCCAGCCAAATCCAAAGGCGAGGCCGATGATATAGGATCCGAACCAGTTGTGGGGTTTGTCGATATTGTTAAATCGGGCCTCCGATAGAGCAGGGGAATACGGACGAGGCCGGTCATGTGAATGCCGAAAATAACAATCACGGCGCCGGCAATTTTCGACAAAAGTTCGATATGCTCAAAAATCAGCGTGTTGATATAAGACGCCGACGCCCCCAGCACAATAAATACAGTAGAAAATCCCAGGATAAAAATGAACGCACTTGCGACCACCTGCCAGTTTACCCCCTGGCGGATCGTGGCATCCGGATCGGCAGCCAGCTGATCGAGGGTCGTTCCCCCAACCAGGCAGAGATAGGCAGGAACCAAGGGCAATACACAAGGACTTAAGAAGCTCACAAGTCCGCCCAGTGCCGCTATTGCATAGACGACAATGCCACCGCTGGCGACAAGATCGGCAAATGTACCGCCCAATTCACCCATTATGTTTCAGAACCTCTCGAAAAAGCGTAAGCTACCTATTGCGTCACAGATACTGTTTTTCCTGAACATGTTCCAGTCACAAGATTGTGGCATGGGTGTAAATCGATAGGTTCCGCCGTTAATGCCGAAAGTAAGTACCATTGCTGCCACTGTTGAAAAACTTGGCGGCCCTGACGCCGTCCTCTTGAAGGAGCAAAAGCTTCCGTCGTTACAATCTGGAGAATGTCGGGTGCGGATGAAGGCGGCGGCGCTTAATTTCCCTGATTTGCTGATGACATACGGCAAATACCAGTTCCGCCCCGAACTTCCTTTTATATTGGGGATGGAAGGGGCCGGGATTGTTGAGGAGATATCAGGCGGATCACATAAATTCACTGTTGGTGATGCCGTGATGGTGAAGGGGAAAACCGGGGCGTTTGCCTCCCACTTTACCGCAGGCGAGGGACAGCTTGAACGACTGCCGCCCAGTCTTTCATTTGAAGAAGGCGCTGCCTTCGCCGTGACCTATTCGACAGCGCATGTCAGCCTCGCTGAAAAAGCGAAACTGGTGCCGGGCGAGACCTTGTTGGTGCTGGGGGCGGGCGGTGGCGTCGGGCAGGCCTGCGTCAGTCTTGGAAAAGCACTTGGCGCGACAGTCATTGCGGCAGCAAGCTCGACCGAAAAACTCGCCCTCGCCAAAGAAAGCGGCGCCGATTATCTGATCAACTATCGACAACAGGACTATGCTGCCATGGTACAGGAAATCACCAATGGTCGGGGCGCGGATGTTATTGTTGATCCGGTCGGCGGTGAGGTTTTTGAGCGCAGTTTCGGCTGCATTGCCTGGGGCGGGCGCATTCTCATCGTCGGCTTTGCCAGCGGTACGTTTGGCATTTTGAACAGTAACCTACCGCTTGAGAAAGGATGCACGGTCATGGGCGTGCGCGCCGGTGAATTCGGGCGTCAGGATCCGCCTGCGGGTCGCCGCAGTTTCAATAATCTTCTAAAGCTGACGGAGACGAAAAACCTGAAGCCGCTTATCGGCGGGCGTTGGTCCCTGGATCAGATCAAAGAGGCCCTGTCTGCCATGGAAAGGCGAGACGTATCAGGAAAACAGATTATCAGTCTTGATGACTGATATTGAGAGTTTGTAGGTGGCGCCGAACAAGCCGGGCCACCTACAGTATTCTCACCTAGGCGACTTCTGCCAGTTTGGCGGCATCGCCAACAAAAATACCATGCAGAACCTGCAGGACTTCAACGACATTTTCGTCTTGCAACGAATAGTAAATCGTCTGGGCGTCGCGACGTGTCTGTACAACTTCTTCCTTGCGAAGACGTGCAAGATGCTGGGACAGTGCCGACTGGCTGAGCCCGACAATTTTCTCAAGCTGACCGACAGAGAGTTCAGTTTCAACCAGATTACATAAAATCAGCAAACGGTGTTTGTTTGACATCGCTTTTAAAAAGCGACTGGCGTCGAGCGCCTTATCTTGAAGTGACGTGATATCCATTTATAAAACCAGTTTTTTCTAATTAATCCGCAAATTCTCAACAGCTGATATAACAATTCGCTTGATTGATGCAAGCAAAACAATTCCAAAATACAAAAAAAATCTGTAAAAAGATGCTTATCGACGCCTTGCCGTCGGGAGATTCGGTTTTTGCACCAGCTTGACCCTGCGTTTTTACCGGCGACCGCAGCCGTTTGGTTTTGTTTGGGCTGTGTTTTCAATGAAATACGAACACCACAAAAAGATAATGTACCTTTCGAAAATTATGTGATAGGTCAGGCGCCGAAATTGATTTTCGTCGTTGCAAGGCCGTGATTCTGTTGAACCGGAAAAAAGGTCGGTATCCCCCGTTTGAGGGATAGAGGGTTGTGGGTCGCCTGTTGAGTATAAAAATTGTTTATTAGCAATCTAAGATGTTGATACTAAAACAATATTTTTGTTACGTACCCGAAAGAAAAGATTTGTCAGCTTAAGACTATGTTAACCATGGCTGATGCCTTGTGGTTAATAAGAAGTAAAATAAAATGCCCGGCCTCCTATATATGAGGGATGAGTCGGGAAAGCGGAAGTCGGTATCTTGTGCGAGTATTCAGAGGGGTGGTATTATCTCCCCATGTCGGCAGAACAACAATGGAAAATGATGATGCGACATCTTTGGAATAATACGGTGACGGCGACGAAATCCCGGTCACACGAAATTGGACTGGCGATGGGGTCACTAACTGTGCTGAGCATAATGGTGATCAGCTTTGGCTTGTTGTTTAAGATCGGCTTGGTCGCGGGCTCTAATGATCGGCAGGCGCTGATGAACCCGGCGGCTCAGGCCAATATGTTACATCTTGATAAGAAATTCCAGGACTTGTCCTCAGGGCCAAACGCGCAAGCCTTTCTTTCCGGTCTTGATATGCCGGATATGCATAACCTGAACAAAACTTTTGAAAATGTTGATTTATTCGGTCGGACATTCACCAGCGAAGACTTGTGTCTGGCCAAAGCCGTTTATTTCGAAGCCCGCGGGGAGCCGCTGATCGGTCAGGTAGCCATTGCCGAAGTGGTTCTTAATCGCATTGTCGATAGCCGCTATCCGAATACCGCCTGTGGTGTCGTCTTTCAGAACCAGCATCGCCGACATAAATGCCAGTTTTCTTTTGCCTGTGACGGTCAGTCAGATCGGCCTCGCCATACCCGCTCCTGGGAAAAGGCACTTAAAGTTGTGGCTCTGGTCATGGACGGAGAGCGGAGCGGGATCGCCAAGCGGGCGACCCATTATCACGCGACCTACGTGACGCCGAGATGGAGCGCGCATTTGAGCAAATTGGGGCAGGTGGGCAGCCATATTTTCTACCGCGAAGAGACGATTTAGGGCCTCGGTCACAGGAGTTTGGTTTTAGGCGTCCGTTGGCGCCGAAAGCCAAGAGCGGCATGAATGATCAAGGTCGGGATCACTATTGCTCCGCCCAAAAGGGTTTCGGGTTCCGGCGCCTCATTCAAGACGAGCCAGACCCAGAACGATCCGAGGATACTTTCCAGCAGCATTATCAGGCTCACTTCCGGCGCTGGAATATAGCGCGGGCCCATGGTGATGAGGGTAAAGGCGCAGGGTAATATGAACGCGCCAAGGATGATGAGATACCCGATATCACCGCTGCTTACCGATGACGGGGCGGCTAGCGGCAGCGTCAGAAGCGCCACCAATATTCCGGAAAGCGCCAGAGACGGGACCATATCGATATTACGCGCATGCCGGACGATGGTGATCTGGCTGGCAAGACCAAACGCGCAGACAATGGCGAAAAAGTCACCTGAGCGACTGCCGCCGCCGAGGCTCCCCAAAAAAATAAACGCGATGCCACCGACGCAGACAAGAATGGCGACCCAGGTTGCGACGGCAATATTCTCGCCCAGAAAAATCCGCGATAACAAGGCGGCGAACAGCGGCGCTGTTGCAATAATGACCAGAGCATTGGCGACGCTGGTATGGGTGATGGCCAGAACGAAAAAGATGGTGCTGATGGTAAAGAAGCCAGCGGCCATTATTCCCCGCCGTCCCGTGGCCCGTATCAGACCGATGGCCCCCATCCGGTGACGGACAAAATAGAAGCCAAGGATGACAGTTGCGAAAAGCAGGCCGCGCCAGAACAAAATTGTCCAGCTATCGGCGGAAATCAGGCGAATGAGCAAGGCATCTGGCGACAAAATGCCGACACCTAATGCCGTGATCAACGTCCCGTATAGATAGGGTGACATTTTGCTCACGGGCTGCATGCCCCGTCGGCTGTAGGTTTAAACAATCTTATGATCGATAAGGCTGTCGGCGGTTTCTCGTATGGATTGGCCAAGTGTCATTGGCTGCCAATTGAGGTCCGCCTTGATTTTCGAGGTGTCAAATCGGATGTTCTGTCCAAGACGGGAGGCGACAACGCGTAAAGCCGGATTGAATTTCGCCAACAAGCGCACGACCCAGTCGGGGATCTGGCGGGAGGCGACTTTATACCCGCGCAGCGCGACATGCTCCCGCACTTCTGCGGCGATATCTTTAAACAAAAAATATTGTGATACGCAGATATAGCGGTTTCCAGGTGCCGCCTCGGCGGTCAGTGCAGCGACATGGGCCGCTGCAACGTCGCGTACATCGACGAGGTTAAAGCCAATATTGGGAATGCCCGGGACCTCTTTCGCCAACAGACGACGCACAACTTCATGCGACGCGCTAGCATCCGCTGCGATCAACGGCCCGAGGACGAAGCCTGGATTAATCATTACAAGTTCAGGCCGGTTTTCCGGCGGGAGCGAATTGATATAGTCCCATGCCGCTTTTTCCGCGAGGGTTTTGCTTTTGGGATAGGCGCCGATATCCCGCGTCGTATCGCTCCAATCCGCTTCGGTTAGCGGTGTCGTCTTGGTACTCCCGCCCCCGACAGCAGCAATGGAGGACGTCATGACTATCCGCGCCACACCGGCATCAACCGCCGCCTTTAAGGCCCGCAGCGCCCCGGCGCGAGCCGGAATAATAAGATCATTTTCGTCCTTTGGCTCAAGGGTGGGCAGGGGGGATGCCATATGCAGGAGATATTTGGCACCGTCAAGCGCCGCTGCCCAGCCCTCATCGTGGGACAAATCTGCTTCAGCAAACGTCAGCCGTGTGACATTAGAATTCTTGGCCAATGCTGCCGTCAGGTCTTCGGCGCGACCAAGATCACGGACAGTTCCGCGGACGGCATAGCCTGCGTCCAGCAGCTGCCGGATCGTATGCTGGGCGATAAAGCCTGATGCCCCCGTTACCGTTACTAAAGCTTTGTCGCTCATCGCCGCCTCCTGATAAGTATGATGCCGTGATCATACTTATATTATTGGGCGTAGGCATAAAAATTAAAAACGGATTTTGGGAAGTCAAAAATGACCGACATGACTATATGATCATTGTCGGCATAACGTCGCGTAATTACGGAGCAGGCTGATGACAACAGATCCAATTGACTGGCAACAAATTGAAGGCACCCTCAATGAAGATGGCTTTGCCTGTCATCAACGGATGCTGTCAGATCAGCAATGCGATGCGTTGACGGCCGGCTACGAGCGTGAAGATGCCTACCGCAAAAGAATCGTTATGCAGCGACATGGCTATGGCCGCGGGGAATACC
>NVRR01000193.1 GCA_002732675.1 Sneathiella sp.
CGCCGACATTGGGAATATCCCGAGTGATTTCTTCAGGGCCCAACTTGGTATCGCGGGCCATAACCTCAAACTCCTCGATATGGATGGACGTAAAGACGTCATCCTTCACGATACGCTCAGAAATCAGGATCGAATCTTCGAAGTTATATCCATTCCAGGGCATAAAGGCCACGAGGACGTTTCGGCCCAGCGCCAATTCACCCAGATCCGTCGACGGACCGTCACAGATGATATCACCTCCGTCAATCATATCACCGACTTTCACCAGTGGACGCTGCGTAATGCAGGTATTCTGGTTGGAGCGCTGGAATTTCAGGAGATTATAGATATCTACACCGGATCGGCTGAGATCAGTCTCATCCGTCGCCCGGATAACGATACGGGTTGCATCCACTTGATCGACGATGCCACTACGTTTCGCAACCGTTGCCACACCGGAATCGCGGGCAACCCGCTCTTCCATGCCCGTGCCGACAAACGGTGCTTCAGCACGAAGTAACGGCACAGCCTGTCGCTGCATGTTCGATCCCATTAGCGCACGATTCGCATCATCGTTTTCCAGGAAAGGAATAAGCGATGCGCCAACGGACACCAGCTGCTTCGGCGACACGTCGATATAGGTCACGTCTTCGGGCTTGGCGACGACATATTCGCCTTGCGCCCGACACCGGACAAAATCCTCCGTGAATCTTCCTTCATCATCCAGTCCGGCGTTGGCCTGGGAGATCGTATGTTTGCTCTCCTCCATCGCCGACAGATACTTAACCTCACCGGTCAGCTTGCCGTTTTCAACTCGCTGATACGGGCTTTCAATAAAGCCGTATTTGTTGACGCGGGCAAATGTCGCCAGAGAATTGATCAGACCAATATTTGGTCCCTCAGGCGTTTCAATCGGGCAAATCCGGCCATAATGGGTTGGATGCACGTCGCGCACTTCAAATCCCGCACGCTCGCGGGTCAAACCACCCGGGCCAAGCGCCGACAGGCGGCGTTTATGGGTAATTTCAGACAACGGATTGGTCTGATCCATAAACTGGCTGAGCTGGCTGGAACCGAAAAACTCGCGCACTGCGGCCGCTGCCGGCTTCGCATTGATCAGGTCATGCGGCATCACCGTATCGATTTCAACCGAACTCATGCGCTCACGGATGGCACGCTCCATACGGAGCAACCCAATTCGATACTGGTTTTCCATCAACTCACCAACGGAGCGAACACGGCGGTTCCCGAGGTTATCAATATCGTCGGTTTCACCATGGCCGTCTTTCAGACGAACCAGTGTTTTGACCACGTCCAGAATGTCTTCTTTGCGGAGAACGCGAACAGTATCTTCCACGTCAAGATCCAGGCGCATATTCATCTTCACCCGGCCCACGGCAGACAAGTCGTAACGTTCAGAATCAAAAAACAGGCCGTGGAACAAGGCTTCGGCGGTTTCCTCTGTTGGCGGTTCGCCCGGACGCATTACGCGATAAATATCGATCAGCGCCTGATCCCGCGTGGTGCTTTTATCGACAGCCAAAGTATTGCGGATATAGGGCCCGACATTGACGTTATCGATATCAAGAGTTGGTATTACTTTAAAACCGGAGGCTTCCAACTGGTCAATCAAAGCTTCCGTCAGCTCTTCACCAGCCTCAACCAGAACTTCGCCCGTTTTCTCGTTGATAAGATCCTCGGCGACAAAACGGTCGATTATATCCTCATGCGGCACCAGCATGTCTTTCAGACCCGCAGCCATCAGCTTGTCGGCAAGACGCTGCGTTACCTTGGTACCTGCTTCGGCCACAACTTTTTGCGTGTCCGCATCCACAAGATCGCGGATCAAACGGCTGCCACGAACGCGGTCCACAATAAACGGCGTGCGCCAGCCCTTTTTATCGAGCTTGTAATTTACGCGGTCATAGAAGAAATCAAGAATGTCTTCTGGGCTCATGTCAAGCGCTTGCAGAAGGGCTGTTACCGGCAGTTTCCGGCGACGGTCAATGCGGACATGAACAATGTCTTTCGCGTCAAATTCGAAGTCGAGCCAGGAACCACGGTAGGGAATGACGCGCGCTGCAAACAGCAATTTTCCGCTGGCATGGGTCTTGCCCTTGTCATGATCAAAAAATACGCCGGGACTCCGGTGCATCTGGGAGACAATCACCCGCTCCGTACCATTGATGATAAAGGTGCCTTTATCGGTCATCAGCGGCATATCGCCCATATAGACGCTCTGTTCCTTGATATCGAGGACAGATTTCGCTTCCGTATCCGGGTCTACTTCAAACACAATCAGACGCAGCGTCGCTTTTAGCGGCGCACCGAAGGTCATGCCGCGTTGCTGGCATTCCTCTTCATCATATTTGGGAGGTTCGAATTCATAGCTTACGAACTCCAGGCTTGCCGTATCTGCAAAATCCTTGATCGGAAATACAGATTTAAAAACCGACTGGAGTCCTTCGTCACCGCGCTGATCCGGCGCAACATCCTCCATGAGGAATGCGTCGTAAGAGGTTTTCTGAACCTCGATCAAGTTCGGCATCGTTGTCGCCGCTTCGATACTACCAAAGTTTTTACGAACGCGTTTGCGACCGGTGAACGACTGCAGAATGCCCATGCCAAATCCCCGTATGTTTGTTGACCAACTATAAAACAGCCTTAGAAAATCAAGGCTGCCTGCTAAATCATTTCCTCATTGTCCAACGCCATACCGGGCAATTTTTGGAAACAGATCCAGCAAATTTCGTGTCAGTTTTATGGCTTCTGACAAAGCCGCGCTTTTAACCTCCCGCCGGAGTACCGCTTGTCTGTTCAGAAAGCGGCTGCGGGGAAGGCAGCAAATGCCACCTTCCCCGTTACCATATTCGCAATCCGAAGACCGCGACGCTTGTTGATCCTACTTAAGTTCAACAGTTGCGCCAGCGCCTTCGAGTTGTTCTTTGATCTTGTTAGCTTCGTCTTTTGAAACACCTTCTTTAACTGCTTTCGGTGCCGCTTCGACGAGATCTTTCGCGTCTTTAAGACCCAGGCCAGTGATGACACGGACTTCTTTAATGACGTTGATTTTCTTCTCGCCCATCGAAGCAAGAATAACATCAAACTCGGTTTGCTCTTCAGCGGCAGCGGCATCACCGCCAACAGCAGCGGCAGCAGCGGCGACAGGTGCCGCGGCGGAAACGCCCCATTTTTCTTCTAGAAGTGTTGCAAGTTCTGCAGCTTCCAGCACTGTCAAGCTGGAAAGGTCTTCGGCAATCTTTTCGAGATCGGCCATGGTACTATTCTCCTCAGGTAAACCTATTGGTTTGTATCAAAAATTAACTGGCTTTTACATCTAACCCTGTTCGGCTTTCGCCGACAGGACACGGGCCAACTGGCTGGCGGGTGCCTGAAGGACACCGGCGATTTTCGTCGCAGGTGCCTGTAGCAGTCCAACCAATTTACCACGAAGTTCGTCAAGCGATGGCAGGCTCGCAAGAGACTTGATCCCGGCAGGATCAAGTACAGTTACGCCCATGGCACCGCCAATAACGACAAACTTGTCGTTCCCTTTTGCGTAGTCCATAACAGCTTTCGGGGCGGCTATCGGGTCGCTTGAATAAGCAACGCCAACAGGGCCTTTCAACTTGTCGGACAGGGAACCGTAGTCCGTGCCGTCAAGAGCGAGACGCGCAAGCCGATTTTTAGTCACTTTGAAGTTGGCGCCGGCGTTCCGCATCTTCACGCGCAGGTCGGTCATTTCCGTTACAGTCAAACCACTGTATTCGGCAATAACAACAACCGCTGCATCGTTAAAGACACCGTTCAGTTCGGCAACCAATGCTTCTTTTTGCGATCGGTCCACTCGTCGTCTCCAGTGTTTGAAGGGGCACCCAATATGTGCGCTCCTCCGGTTACAATTAGATCTGGTCGAAACCAGATCCGTTTATACTGTCCCAGGTCCACCTGAATTGCTGACCAGCAGCAAATTTTTTAGTTTCCCTGTCTATGCAGGCAACGAATTGCTTTTAAATTCCCGAAAATCAAACGACCCCGGGAACACCTGCAGTCTTGGACAGACGGACCGGCGAACCGGCCCGACATCTGCCGCCCGAAGGCAGCAAATTTTGGTGTCAGCGCTAAATTAAAGAGCTGACGTCAAGTTTCACCCCGGGGCCCATGGTTGAGCTCACGGCAATCTTCTTCAGAAATGTTCCTTTAGCGCCTGAAGGCTTGGCTTTCATCACCGCGCCGACGAATGCTTTAATATTTTCAGACAAGGCTTCTTCGGTGAAGCTGGATTTTCCGAGGCCCGCATGGATAATGCCGGTTTTTTCTGCCCGAAATTCTACCTGACCGCCCTTGGCCGCTTTCACAGCATCTGCAACATTCGGTGTCACTGTCCCCAGCTTCGGATTTGGCATCAGGCCGCGCGGGCCCAGAACCTTACCCAAACGGCCGACAATAGCCATCATATCCGGCGTCGCGATACAGCGATCAAAGCCCATTTCGCCGCCCTGAATTTTTTCCATCAGGTCTTCAGCGCCAACAAGATCCGCACCTGCTGCCGTCGCTTCATCAGCTTTGTCGCCGCGAGCGAAAACAGCGACACGTACAGTCTTACCCGTGCCGTTTGGCAACTGAATAACACCGCGCACCATCTGGTCGGCATGCCGGGGATCAACGCCCAAGTTCATCGCAATTTCGATGGTTTCATCGAATTTGGATTTCGCGTTTGCCTTTAAAATTGTTACTGCCTCATCCAGGCCGTACAATTTTTCCCGATCGACAACGTCAACCACTGCTTTTTGTTTCTTTGTCAATTTTACCATTGTCTTATTTCACCACTTCCAGGCCCATAGAGCGGGCAGAACCTGCAATAATATTCATCGCGGCCTCAATGTCATTGGCATTAAGGTCAACCATTTTAGCTTCTGCAATCTCGCGCACCTGCGCTGAGGTTACGGAACCGGCGACTTCACGGCTCGGTGTTTTACCGCCCTTTTTAAGGCCAGCAGCCTTTTTCAGGAAGTAAGATGCCGGTGGCGTCTTGGTAATGAATGAGAAAGACCTGTCCGCATACACCGTGATCACAGTCGGGAGCGGCATACCGCCTTCCATGCTGCCTGTGCTCGCGTTAAACGCTTTACAGAATTCCATGATATTCACGCCGCGCTGACCCAAAGCCGGACCAATAGGCGGTGATGGATTTGCCTGTCCCGCTGGGACCTGCAACTTGATATAACCCGTAATCTTCTTAGCCATTTTCTACCCTATTCTCTTTAAAGGGATCGTGGTCCGGCCATGGCAGGCCTCCCACAAAAAATCCGCCCCATGCGGAAACTCGTAAAACTAACTCTTCTCAACTTGCGAATAATCGAGCTCAACCGGTGTCGAGCGTCCAAAAATTGACACCGACACTTTCAGTTTGGCCTTTTCTTCGTCCACTTCCTCTACCATCCCAATAAAGGTGGCAAAAGGACCGTCGCTGACCCGAACTTCTTCACCAAGCTCAAAGGTGACAGACGGCTTCGGCCGCTCAATGCCTTCCTGAACCTGATTAAGAACCGACAGCGCCTCTTTTTCAGAAATTGGCGTCGGCTTGTTTCCATTCCCAAGAAAGCCTGTCACTTTTGGCAGGTTTTTCACAAGATGGTATGTCTCATCGTTCATTTCCATATGGGCCAGCACATAGCCCGGGAAAAATTTACGCTCGGCGGTGACCTTCTGTCCGCGCCGCACCTCAACCACTTCTTCAACAGGGACAAGGACTTCTTCGAACTGATCCGCCATACCTTTAACAATGGCCTGCTCTTTAACAGTTTGTGCCACTTTCTTTTCAAACCCTGAATAGGCATGAATGATATACCAACGTTTTGCCATCTATCAGGATCCTAGCGACAGAATTTGTTTGACAACGGTTTGGATGCCCAGATCAACAACGAAAAAGAACATCGAAGCCAGAAAAACCATGACAAATACCATGCCAGTGGTTACCACCGTTTCCTTTCGGGTTGGCCACGTGACTTTGGAAGCTTCTTGCCGCACTTGGCGAATAAAAGCACCTGGGTTTACCTTTGCCATATTTTCCTCAAAAACCTTTTTAGCAGCCGGACGATCCGGCGGTATACTAGACTTTAACAAATAGATCAACCAGAATGGCAGGAGAGGAGGGACTCGAACCCACAACCCCCGGTTTTGGAGACCGGTGCTCTACCAATTGAGCTACACTCCTCCGGTCTGAATTCGTACGACCGAGCCGCTAGAAATAACTCCAGCGGCCCAAATCCTACTCTCTACTTGATGTAGTCCAGGTTGTCATCAAAACAACCTACAACAATATGCCTTACTTAGTCACGCTTGCGACGACGCCGGCGCCGACGGTGCGTCCGCCTTCGCGGATCGCGAAACGCAAGCCTTTGTCCATGGCGA
>NVRR01000194.1 GCA_002732675.1 Sneathiella sp.
AACCCGAATCTGATTGGCCTCTTCCGTTTGCAAGCCCGGTCGATCGGATCCCGTTGTTTCCGTCTCATCCACCATCCGTTCAAATTTCACGCGGGTGATTTCCGGCACGTAATGCTTGAGCGTATTCTCGATCTTGATCTGGGTTCCAAATGCCGGCGTCGACAGTCCTGTACTATCCATGTCGAGGGTCACTGTGCCATTGGTCGGATCATAGGATTTAAAAGCGGCATCACCGCCATCTTCGCGCAATTGCGGAATGATGCGATCCTCCACAAGCTCGGTGATGGCATCGACTATTTTCTGATCGGCTTCGGAATAGCTGGCAGATGTTTCTGTCTCGCCTCCCACCAATACTGGCATGCCGCTCATATAATGATCCATCACCGCCGCCAACACCATGGGTTTGAGCTGAATCCAGAGGGTCTTGTATGTCTCATCATCGGTTTTTGTGATGGTGACGTAATCCTCCCCCAGCTCGACAGCCCGCACGCCCGGAATATCAAACAGGCGCGCCGCCAGAGGGGAACGCTGGCGGCCCTCCTCGGCATTTTCAAAGCCAACAGAGCCGGACACCAGCACCTGACGGCCCGGCAGAAACTGCATCCTGTTCTCGTCATCGAGTTGCAGGGTCTGGATAAACATCGACATACTCCGGTCCCGATATGATATCGGGGAAAATTAAATGTAGGTGTCCGCTAGCAATTTAGCCATGCACTCGCAAATCATCTTCCTAACATATGGCGCAGACAGCTCCGTACGACAAGTCAAATCGGTCCGGCCTCAAACCGTCGCAACCGGATTAGCCGGAGATCCAACGGCACCAGGAAGCCGAAGTGGCGGTGCCGTCAGCAGAAACCGGCTACGGCCGTTTTCCTTGAGCCAGCGATTAAGCGGCGTCAAATGCCAAAGCTCTCCCAAATGAATACCCAGCTTGAACAGGCAATGTTCATGGATCGGCAAAAATGCGCAACTTCCCTCACCCTTCCGAGATGGATGGGCTTCAACCGCGTAATTATCGGCGATCAGAACAGAAAGCCCGGTATCGGTGATCCAGTTTAACAGTCGGCTATCCCGACCGTCCAGCGTTGCGCAGGAACCGTGCAGCTTCTCCTTGACCGGATTTCCGCCCATTTCCATAATCATCTCTGCAAACCCCGTATGCAGACACACCATATCGCCTTCCTCAACGAGGACGTGATCTTTCTCCATGACCCGCATCAGATCATCATAGCCAACTATGACTGGATCGCGCCCGAACTCGCCTTCCAGATCAATCATCACGCCGCGGCCTTGAACAGCCGCCGCGGCCATATTCTCTATGCCAAGCGCCGTGACAGACATGCCGCCCTCGTCCTCAGGACCACAAATATGCACGCCCGCGCGATAGCCATTGTAATAAACAATCTCGTTTATCCCATCACCATCAGCATCAAACTCCTGCCCGACATGCGCGAGGCTATCCCATTGCGAGGAATATTGGGTATGCAGTAAAACCACATCATCGCAAATCACATCAATAAAATCAGGGTTATCCTGCGACAGATTATAGTTCATATTGGGCCGGTCGCCGGACCGTAATGTCGGCGATAGCTTGGGCGGAAGGCGCCGTGGGTTCAGAAGATTTCCGCCCGGCATATCAAGCGGCAAGCTCAGGCAAAACCTTTCCCCGGTTTTGACCTCTGCCGCCGCGCCGCGAATTTTTTCAGGTGTAATAAGATTGATCCGCCCGATCTGGTCATCTTCACCGAAGTCACCCCAGTTCGACCCGTCCGGCCTGTTTACCCATCTGGACATTTCCTGCTCCTTTTTTTTGTCAGCATAGCGCGGGAAAGGGCCACGGCAAAACCATTTCCGTTCACAGCCTGGAATTGACGTCCAGTTGTTAAACTGATAGCTCTATTGCCTTAAAAAAAGCAGCAAAAAAAATGAAAAATGAAGCTGGCGTCGCCTTTAAAATCATTGCGACATTGTCGATTGTCTATGTCGCGAGTAATTTCTTTCGCTCTTCCATTGCCGTCATTGCGCCGGATATCATGGATGATCTGGCACTGACCCATGAACAGCTGGGGATCGTTGGGGGCATCTTTTTTATTGCCTTTGCGGTTTTTCAGGTCCCGGTTGGTATTTTTCTCGACAGATATGGCCCGAAAAAAACCATCTGCGGGCTCATGCTGATTTCGGTCCTGGGATCGTTCGGCTTTGCACTCGCCAGCAGCTTTACCGAGCTGACGGTCGCCCGGATGTTTATCGGCATTGGCTGCTCGCCGGTTCTCATGGGCTCACTGGTTATCATCTCGAGATGGCTATCGGCCGATCGGTTTGCTTTCTATGCGTCACTGGTTGTCGGTCTTGGCGGCCTTGGCAATATATTTGCGACGGCACCCACGGCCTATCTCGCGGATTTAGCAGGGTGGCGAGAGGTTTTCTTGCTCGCCGGTGTACTAACCGCTCTCTCCTTACTGTTTGGTTTCCTCATTATCAAGGATGCCCCGCTAGGCCATGCCTTTCATGATCGGAAGACCGAAAACCTGAAAGATACCTTTGGCGGAGTGCTGGAAATCATCAAAGACCGGCAATTCCAGTATGTCTTCGCCATCAACCTTGTGATTTATGGCACTGTGATGAGTATTGTCGGACTGTGGGGATCACATTTTTTGCACGATATCTACGGCCTTGAACTCGCCGAACGCGGCACCATTCTGCTTTGGATGACGTTGGCCATGATCACGGGTAGTTTGATGTATGGGTGGCTCGACGGTGTTTTTAACAATCGAAAGCATCTGGTCATATTGGCGGCCGTGATAACAGTTCTGGTGTTGTGCGTTCTGGCGGCCATGCCGGTGATAGAAGTCTGGCAAATCGCATCGCTTCTGGTGTTTCTATGTTTCATCGGCAGCTATGGGGTTATCATCATGTCCCATGGTCGATCTATTTTTCCTGAAAAACTCCTGGGTCGCGGCATTGCCACTTTGAATACAGCTGTGTTTTTAGGTGTTTTCCTGATGCAGGCCATGGGCGGGTTTATCGTCGGCAATTTTGTGCGTGATGACGGATCAGCCCCGCTTATCGCCTACAAGACTTTGTTTTTGAGTATTGCGGGCGTCTTGACGATCGCGGTTCTTATTTACAGCCTGTCACGGGATTCGAAAACCCAGAACCAGAAAATAGGTCAGCCGGAAACAGACGCCGGCTGACCCTTTTTATAGATAACTAAATGCTCGAGGCTCAATCGCGATAGTTGCTGCCTTTGCGATCAAGAATACGTAAGAGGCCTGGCCACTCAAGGGTTGTCCGACTGCCAAATGCCTGGAATTGCGAAGCGGCATGTTCACAAACTTCGCGGGACGGAATAATGATCTCCGCGTTTCCGGCCAACGCCTTGATTTGCGCTTCGCAGGATTTCTCCAGATAGTAAATACGCCGGAACGCCTCTGACACGGTTCCGCCAACGGTCAGCAATCCATGATTTCTGAGGATAAACGCGATCCCGTCTCCAAGATCGCGCACCAGCCGTTCACGCTCGTCCAGATCAAGGGCAATGCCTTCATAGCCATGATAGGCAAGGCGGTTATAAAACATCATTGAATGCTGGCTGATCGGCAGCAATCCTTGCTTTTGGGCGGCGACGGCCATTCCGGCGGAGGTATGCGTATGCAGAACACACGTAACATCATGGCACGCGCCATGAATGGCACTGTGTATCGTATAACCCGCCGGGTTTATCTTGAACGGCGTCTCGCTCAACACATTCCCGTCAATATCCACCTTTATGAGGCTGGAGGCCGTGATTTCGTCGAAAAACAGCCCATACGGATTTATCAGGAACTGGTTATTTTCCCCCGGAACCCGGGCAGAGATATGCGTGAAAATCAAATCGGTCATACCGTAATGCGCGACCAGATGGTAGCAGGCAGCGAGATCAACCCGAACCTCCCATTCCTCATCGCTGACTTTTCCTTGCAGACTGGGCACCATTTTATTGATCTTATCTACACCCATCACTCTAACTCCTTTTTTAATTTGCCGCAGACTTCATCATATTTCTGGCAATGACAAGCTGCTGGATTTGTGTCGTTCCTTCATAAAGCCGTAACAGGCGAACATCTCGATAAAAACGCTCCACCTTATATTCTGACATATATCCTGCGCCGCCATGGATTTGTACGGCCCGGTCGGCGATGCGCCCGGCCGCTTCTGTCGTAAACATCTTACAGCAGGCAGCGTGCATGGATATATCTTCTTTTCTATCATATTTTCCCGCCGCATCCAAGGTCATAGACGTTCCGGCATAAAGCTCCGTCTGACTGTCTGCGAGGAGTGCCTGTACCAGCTGAAACTCTCCGATGATGGTACCGAACTGTTTGCGCTCTGAGGCATAGGCAAGGGCTTCTTCGAGTATCCGTTCTGAAATACCGGTCGAGACGGCACTCAAATGCAAGCGTCCCCGATCCAGAACTTTCATGGCAGTGTAAAAGCCTTGTCCCTCTTCACCGCCCATTAATGCCGAGGCCGGAATACGGACATCTTCAAAAATCACATCACTGGTTTTGGTGCCGCGCTGCCCCATTTTCTGATCGGCCTTGGCAATGGTGACACCTGGTGTTTTTGGATCAACCAGAAAGGTAGAGATACCCGACGCGCCTTTTTTGTCCGGGTTCGTCCGCGCCATCACCGTCAACATCCCGGCGCGCAATGCATTGGTGATATACCGCTTGGTGCCGTTCAGCACGTAATCATCGCCGTCCCTGATCGCGACCGTCCGAAGCGATGCAGCATCCGACCCTGCCTCTGGTTCCGTCAGGCAAAAAGATGAAATGATTTCGCCAGAGGCCAACCGCGGCAAATATTCCTGCTTTTGCGCTTCTGTGCCCGTCATGACCAGGCCCTGACTGCCGATGCCGACCGTCGTCCCGATAACAGAGCGAAATGCCAGCGCCGCCCGACAGAGTTCGTGCACGATTTCACATTCCTGCGACATGCTGAGACCTATCCCGCCATACTCCTCCGGAATAGACAGACCAAACAGACCCAGCTTTCGCATATCATCAATGATTTCCTCCGGCACGTCGTCCGTGTCTTCAACAATATCCTCCGCCGGAACCAACTTCTCCCGCACGAATCGTATGACGGCATCTTTCATCATATCAAATGTCTCATTATCCAGAGCCATCGTAATTTCCTTTTCTTATTTTTATGAGATTTGTTAGATTTAATTTATTGGCGGGACGAGGCACCTTGTCCTAAACGATATCCGGTCATGATAAACCACACATAACTTCGACGCTTCTGGCCAGACCGACAAGTAGCGGCCCCGCTTCCGTTCGAAGTTTTTCTTCCGTGACGGAATATGAAGATCCCCCGCAGTTATACGCCGCAATATCCCCAGTCGAATTATCCCGCGCCGCCGTGCCGACAGCATGAAAACTTGACTGCCATTCTCCCATGGAGAGGCAATAACCGTAATCGGCAAAATCTTTCTGCGCCCTTTCGATGCCTTTTTTAAGCTCAGGCCAGTCATGCGCGAATCTCTTCCGGACATGGTCGAGCAGAAAATCCCGCTCGCTATCGGATAGTTTGCACAGAAAGGCGCGACCAATTGCCGATGTGGCAATTGGCAGGTAAGAGCCGGTTTCCAGCCGCAACGTACTCTCGTCCGCGCCACGAACAGTCTCGATATAGAGCATGTTCAAGCGATCGCGGGTGCCCATAGCCACGCCAAGCCCGACTCGTTTGGCCAAATCATTCATGAGCGGGCGCGATAACAGCCTAAGTTTGTTATTGGCCAGAAATGTATAGCCTAAAGAGAGAACGGCCGGGGACGGCTCATATTTTCCGAGGCCTTTGCGATAAGTGAGATATCCTAATTGAAGCAGAGTGCTGGTTAATCTAGAGACAGTTGAGCGCGGCAAATTGGTCCGTTTGGCAATCTCATTATTGCCAATAGGCCCCTCTCCCGGCCGAAATGCTCTTAATATCTCGAGCCCTCGCGCCAACGACGTCACGAAATGCCGGTCATGTTCAGGCACCGCGCCGTCTATCAGAGATTTATCAATGCTCATATTCTACCTAAGGATTAAATCTGCATTCAACTATAAAAAAACTTGCAGAATTCCATTCCACTATGCAGAATACGGGCCTAAGAGAAAACAAAAAAATAAACATACC
>NVRR01000195.1 GCA_002732675.1 Sneathiella sp.
TGCCCTGACTGCCCGATGTGCAGGCGCTGGACGTCGGGATAACCCGCCCCGAAAGCCCGAAGAACACGCCAATATTGACGGCAGTCGTATGGCTCATCATTTTCACATAGCTGGTGGCGGAAAGATCTTTTGAATGACCAATCCGGATCAAATCGGTGAAGGCGATCACCGGCTGGGTGCTGCCGAAGGACGACCCATAGGCAACCCCGACCTTACCCGATTTCAGCAGCGGATCATCGAGAAGCCCGGCCTTTCCCAGCGCCATTTCCGACGCATAAACCGCCATTTTTGAGACCGGCCCCATGCTGCGGATGGCCTTGCGCGGATAGCGTTTATCTACATCGAAATCCTTGATGGGTCCGGCAAGGCGTGTGTTTAGTCCTTCGTAAAAATCCCATTCCGCCATGCGCCGAATACCGGTTTCGCCAGCCTCCATGTGCATGCGGATATCCGTCCAGTTTTCCCCGAGCGACGTCACGCCGCCCATGCCGGTCACAACCACTCGCCGCATCACGCCATCCCCCCGTTGACCGAGATCACCTGCCGGGTGATATAGGCAGCCCCGTCAGAGCAAAGAAAAGAGACGGTCGCGGCCACTTCTGCGGCGGTTCCGAGACGTTTTAAGGGGATCATTTTCATCATTTCATCCAGTGGAAGATCGTCTGTCATGGCGCTTTCGATCAGGCCCGGCGCCACGCAATTGACGGTGATTTTACGCTTTGCCAGCTCCAGCGCCAGAGATTTCGCAGCGCCGATAAGCCCAGCTTTCGACGCACTGTAATTGACTTGCCCGCGATTGCCCATCTCGCCGGAAAGCGAGCTCAGGACAACAATCCGTCCACCTTTACGGGCAGACACCATCGGCATGGTGACGGGCTTGAGCACATTATAAAACCCATCCAGGTTGGTATGGATAACCTGATCCCATTCATCGTCCGTCATCGCCGGAAAGGCCGTATCGCGGGTAATCCCGGCATTGAGGACGACGCCGTAAAAGGCACCATATTCTTCTATCTCCGCGTCAAGTTGGCGGCGCGCCTGCGCCCGGTCAGAGACATCAAAGGATAAGAGGTGCCCCTTTCCGCCCGCAGCCGTTATCTCGGCCAGAGTTTCCTCCCCCGCAGACTGGTTACGGCCATAATGTACGGCGATATGAAAGCCGTCATTCGCCAGCTGTACGGCGATGGCGCGGCCAATACCACCACTTGCGCCTGTTACCAAAATTCGTTTCTGCATTCTTAAATCACCTGACATTCAGGGTTGATAGACATTGAGCCGCGCCTCAGCAACGGTTACGCCATCCCGCTTGATGGTGCAATCAAAGACCGCCATGGGTGTCTCGTCATAAACCAGATAAACGGCGATCTCAAGGGTCTCACCGATCACAAATTGGCGGGTCTGCAATGTCATGTCGCGTGCACTGACGAGATAGCCGATTTTGGGCGCCGCGCCCGCCTTTAGCGCCTTAATCCCGCTATAGGCGGCAATTGACTGCGCCATATATTCAATCCCGACGTATGACGGTACGGCGTTACCGTCCAGAAACGGGCTGTCGGCGGTGATCTTCACCGAGGAAATTACCGTCTGATCGTCATACTGATCCACCCGATCCACCAGGATCATCGGCGGCGCATGATAAAGAATCTCTCCGATATCATAGGGGCAGGCTTGCAAGGTCATCATTATCCTTCCGCCAGAATAACACTGATATTGTTGCCGCCAAAGGCGAATGAATTGGTCATCATGGCTGGGCGGGCGGCGTCTTTTGTCGTCCCTATGGCCGTCAGCTGCACCGGCGCCATATCCTCATCCGTCTCACCATCCCAGATATGCGGCGGGAGCTTGCCGCCCGAATATTCCGGCTGTAGCGCGAGCCAGAGGAACGCCAGCTCCGTTGCCCCGGCCGCGCCCAGAGTATGCCCGGTAAGCGGCTTGGTGGAACTGCACGGGATACCGCCCAGCAAACCAGAGACCGCCTTCGCCTCCATGCTGTCATTCAGCACCGTCGCCGTTCCATGCAGGTTAAGATAGGCCAGATCCGACGCTGCCAGCTCGCTTTTTTCAAGCGCAATGCGCATGGCATTGAACGCGCCCGTGCCTTCGGGGTCCGGGGTGCTCATATGATAGGCATCCGATGTTTCGCCAATCCCGGCGACGCGTACCGGCGCTTCCTCCCGGGTCATCAGGAAGACCGCGGCGGCCTCCCCGATATTGATGCCATTGCGGTTACGGCTGAACGGGTTACAGAGGGACTCCGACAACAGTTCCAGCGAAGCAAAGCCGTTAATCGTCAGCTTACACAGGCTATCGGCCCCGCCAACAATCGCCGCATCACAAAATCCGGCGTCCATCATCCGGCGCGCCGAAGCCAAGGTTTTTGCGCTCGATGTGCACGCCGTCGACACTGTCATCACGGGGCCGGTCAGGGCAAAATACTGACGCACGAACAACGCCGCCGACGCATTATCCTGCCGGTCGTAGTCAAAGCCCGCCGGAAAGGCACCCTCAGCCATTTTATAAGCAATGCCAGCCTCGTTATCACCGACGCCGGAGGTACTGGTGCCCAGGATAACCGCCACCCGGTCCGGGCCATAGGTGGCAATGGCCTGCTCAATCTCACCCCTGATCTCCAACAGCGCTGACAGCAGCAGGCGGTTATTACGGCTGTTATAAAGCGTGAATTCAGGCGCCATATCGGGCAGCGCCCCCATCACGGCGCCGACAAAAACGGAACGATCGGGGAGCCAGTCTGAACCAGCCGCCATCCCGGACGTGCGACCCGCAAACAGCCCGTCGGCAACCGCCGCTTTCCCCCACCCCAACGGATTGGTCAATCCTAGTGCGTTGAGATATACGGCATTTGTCATTGGCTTAGTCCATAGGAAATAATGGTCATCTCATAGTCTGATTTAAGGTCCCTGATCTCCACCGTTTCGTTCCAGGCATTGTCCCGGCTTGTCTGATAACTGATCTGCAAATCCTGTGTCCGGTCGGCAACCCGACTTTGCATCGGATGGTCCACTGGCCAGTAGGTCGCAATAATCACCTTCAAAATATCCACTGCCTTGATGTCATCCGATATCCCGTCCGCTTTTTCCACAGCAACACCATTTTCGTCCCAGAGAATACTGAACGCCCGCTGCCCCAACGCATTAAGCCCAACAAGCTGCATTTTCTCTGTCGTCAGGCTAAGACGGACCTGAAACTGAAATGCCTGTTCCCCGTATCGACCGGTCAGCACCTGCACCACGTCACGCGGCTGACCAGGCAGCGACCAGGCCGGAAAGGCTTCCCGCTCCGTCTCCCGTGCCGTACAGGATGTTATGACAAGAACCAGCGAAAGGAAAAAAAATCTCAATCGCATTGTGCCGCCACCAAATCAAGATAGCGCTTGCCCTGCGTCACAAACGGATTTTTCTCGTCCCACGCATATCCCGCCAGAATAGAAACAATCATTTTCTTTACCGTATTATCATGGGCGGGCGGGTTGAAGATAATCTTCTGCAAGTCGCCGTCATACCAGGCTTCGACGAAGGCCCTGAAGCAATCGACGCCGATTTTAAGCGGCGCCGCAAAATCCGCTTGCCAATTTACATCTTCCCCTGACAGTTGCCGCATCAAGGGCTCAATCAGCAGATCTGCCGACTTAAAGGCAATGGTGATGCCAGAGGAAAACACCGGATCGAGGAATTCCCCAGCATTACCCAACAACGCAAATTGCGGACCGCAGAGCTGGCTGACATTGGAGGAATAACCACAAATCTCCGCCGCAGGACGGCTTTCTGTGGCGCCGGCCAACAGGGCGTGAAGCTCGTCCGTCTCCGCGATCAGTGCCCAGAGTTTCTCAGATGGGGTCCCATTCAGTCGATTAAAATGCTCCGGCGGCACCACTCCGCCCACGGACGAGCGCCCCTTCGCGAATGGGATCAACCAGAACCAGATATCCGCGTGCTTTGGATGGACGGTGATCAGGATTTTGTTCCGGTCAAATTCGGTATTTTCAAGCTTGTCGTCAACATGGGTAAACAGCGCATGACGGACCGGAAAATCCGACGGACGGTCAAGGTCAAGCAGTCGCGGTAGCACCCGGCCATAGCCACTGGCATCGACAACAAACCGGCAACTGACCTGATAGTCACCGTCGGGCCCGTTTATGCGTAGTCCCGCGCCGTCTTCCTCAAATGCGACATCGGTGACATCGCTTAGAAAACGCACATCGGCTCCGGCTTTCGCCGCTTCCTCCGCCAGAAGCGTATCAAACTGATCTCGCGGCACCTGAAAGGTGGTGGCCCAGCCGTCGGAGAATTTCTCGGCAAAATCAATGGAACTAAAGCGCGTATCATCACTAAAATTGGCGCCATTTTTATGCTGAAACGCCGCCGCTTTGATCGTTTCCAGCACACCCGCTTTCTCCAGATATTCCATGGATTGCGGCAGTAAACTCTCACCAATGACGAAGCGCGGAAACTGCATCTTTTCCAACACCAAAACCCGCACCTGTTTTTTAGCGAGCAGGGTCGCCGCCAGCGCCCCCGCCGGACCGGCACCGATGATGACAACATCAAATTCTTCGGCTGGTTTGCTCATGCTAAAAAATATCCGGTGTTTTCTGTGTCATGTTGGCGGCAATCGGAGCCAGGCAATAGGCTAGGACGATGCCCACCAGAATAGTGATGCCAAACGCATGAATGGCAAAGGTATCGCTTAAACTCAGTAATCCGAACGCGAGTATCGTCGAGACGGCAGAAAGGCCGTTTGCCAGCATCGCCCGCGGTCGCCGCTCCCCATAGGATTCGCGGTTAAACAGTGCGTAATCGAGGCCGATGGCAAAGACCAGTATCAGCGACATGGCGTTAAAAAAGGTAAAGGGCTCCCCAAACAGCGCCAATATACAAGGTGCCAGCAGCACCGCCCCCAAGGACGGGATCATCACCTGAACCGCCGCGACCATACCGTAGCGGAGCGATAAAAACACCCAGACGACGCCATAGGCAACGGCCAGCATTAGCAGCGATTTGAGCCGGTAAACACCAAAAGTCCGGCTCAGCCCCTCGGCCTGGTTCATCAGCGTGATATTCTCAAATTTATCGGCGAGAACAGACAGTCGCTCGCTATCTTTTACGCCGCTCAACGACACCACATGAACAATCACGCCGGGGATCGAGGAGACCTGCAGGCTGGTGAAAAGCGCCTGACTGTTTTCCCCTTCAAAATGTTCCACCGTCACCACTTCGTCATATCCGCCATATGGGTTTGCACCCGTCAGACCGAGGAGCGCCATATGCTCTCCCAGAAACGGGGCTGACTGTTTGAGAAGCAATTCACGATTTTCCCGCTGCCGCACCCGGGAGGGGATCATCTCCGAAATCGCCTGATAACCGCCAAGCAATTCCTCCTTGATCAGTATGTCCAGCTCTTGTCGTAAGTTTTCCTCATATATCAGGACTTCGTCGGATGTGGTGCCGCGAACAAAAAACCGGTAGGTTTCGTTATCAATCCCGGTCAGGCTGCGGATCGCCTGTTCTTCCGCCTGCAACCCGGCCGGTAAGGATTGCAGCCGCCGCACATCATCGTCGATCGTGATACGAAAAGCACCCAAGACCCCAACCAACACAAGGACGATGATCACCCCCCAGCGAAAATGGCGGAAATTCCGCTGCCACCAAAAGCGATAGAGTAACATCGACCGCGCCAGAGCATCGCCGCCATGGGCGAAAGACTTGCTGCGGTCGATCAGAGGGAAAACATACAGGACACACAGATACGCCAATGTCAGGCCAGAAGCCGAGAACAGGGCAATTTGCCGCAAACCCGGAAACGGCGTGAGCGACAACGTCAGAAATCCTAGGACGGAGCTAACAAGGCCCAATGTGAGACCGGATTTTATCGCCTTGGCCCGAGCAGCCGGTGCGGTCTCCCCGGGTCCAAAACGTTCGCAGAAATAGTGAAAGGCGTAGTCGACGGCGATACCGATCAACCCGGCGCCAAAGACCAATGCCAGTAAATGCAGCTTACCAAAAAACAACAGAGTAACCGCCAGACCGCCCGTGATGCCGGACGCAATGGCAAGCAGGCTGAACAGCAATGGCTGCAAGGAGCGAAAAATCAGTATATTGAGCACAATGATGCCAATCAGGGAGACCCCGCCG
>NVRR01000196.1 GCA_002732675.1 Sneathiella sp.
GCCGGATCGTTTCCGACGCAACACGGGATGGCGGTTTCTCGCCGTTGCAGCTGGACCCCATGGATTTCAACGTGCTTTTTGCCAATCACAAATCACAGGTCGCCGCCGCACAGGCACACCCTGCCGGAAACGCTTAAGGAAATTATTTAGCGATTCCAGATCGGGTCTTTGATACTTTCCAGAAAGACGGCATGGGCGGCCAGCTCCTCGTCGCTGGCGGCATGAGGACGGGGCGCGCGGATTTCACGGCTCCGGGCAGAGCCTGCAGAGACCTCCACCTCATCTCCTCCCAAAGAAAAGCCGTGCTGCCGACCACCTATTAGCTCCAGATATACTTCGGCCAAAAGTTCGGCGTCCAGCAAGGCGCCATGTTTGGTCCGGGCAGAATTATCAATGCCAAACCGACGGCAGAGGGCATCGAGGCTGGCTTGCGCGCCCGGAAATTTCTGACGGGCCATGGTCACGGTATCAATGGATTGCGACATCGGAAGCGGTGTCCGTCCCAACAACGCCAGCTCGGCATTGACGAATTTCATATCAAACTTGGCGTTATGAATGACCAGCTTTGAATCTGCTATAAATTCCAGAAACCCGTCCACTTCCTCAGCCATAACTTTATGGCCGCGCAGAAACTCTTCGCTCAACCCATGAACCTCGAACGCACCTTTCGGCATATCGCGTTCCGGATTGATATAGCGGTGGAAAACATTTCCCGTGGGCACATGATTAATCAGCTCAACACAGCCAATTTCAACGATGCGGTCGCCGCTGCCCGGGTCAAACCCCGTGGTTTCTGTATCGAGTGAAATTTCACGCATGTTTCAAATCGTCCACCAGTGCCGTTACCTGCTCAAATGTGGCCTCAGTCGGGCAGTTGGTATTGATCACATAGTCGGCACGGGACCGCTTCTCCGCATCCGGCACCTGCCGCGCCAATATGGCCTCAAATTTTTCCTCTGTCATATTTTCGCGCTTGAGTACTCTTTGTTTTTGAACCTCTTTAGGTGAGCTGACGACAACAATTTTATCGAAATTCTTCTCCCCACCCGTCTCGAAAATCAGGGGAACATCCAGTACAACAAGGTTATGCCCACCGCGTTCTGCATCTTCAAAAAATGTCGTTCTTCCCTTGCCAAGCAACGGATGGGTAATCGCTTCCAATTTTTTTATCTCTGTTTCATTTCCAACAACTTGTTTGCTCAGACGCGCCCGGTCGACCTTATTATCGACCACGGCCTCAGGGAAGACGCTACGAATTGGTTCAACCGCCGCGCCGCCTTCCGAATAGAGTTTATGCACTTCGGCATCTGCATCATAAACTGGGACGCCTAGACGGCGAAACATCTCACCGACCGTGGATTTACCCATTCCGATAGATCCCGTCAGACCAATCACCAACATCGTCATTACTATCCCAATCCTTCCAATACATGGCGGCGCAAATCAGCGTCTACTTCCGGTGTCACCCCGAACCAGGCGGTAAAGCCAGCTTTCGCTTGGTGCAGCAGCATCCCGAGGCCATCAATGGCCAAATTTCCCTGTGCCCGCGCCGCCTTAAGCAACTCCGTTTCAAGCGGTACATAGACGATATCTATGACGACCGCCGTTGTCTTTAGTTTCGCAAGAGAAATTTCCAATGGCGGCTGACCGCTCATGCCGAGGCTGGTGGTATTGACCAGAATATCGGCCTCCCCCAGAATATCGCTACGTTGATCCCAGGGGAGGGATATAGCCCTGCTTCCAATATGATCCGCAAGGATCTTGGCTCGGTCGGTCGACCGATTACATATATGGATATGGCCAAGCCCGAGATCAACGAGCGCCGTGGCAACAGCCCGCGCCGCGCCGCCCGCACCGAGAATAACGGCGGTCCCGCCTTTTAGGCTGTCCGCATTGATATGCTCTTTTAGGGAGTCGATGAACCCAATTCCATCTGTATTCCGTCCGATGAGCGCGCCGTCATCGCCGATAACAACTGTATTGACCGCCCCGATACGCGCGGCTGACGGATCGAGAATGTCGACGATGTCAAGCGCTACCTCTTTCAGCGGAATGGTCAGATTTGTTCCCCGAAAGACCTGGTCCTTTTTTAGATATTCTGCAGAAATATCGCGGAGCATCCGCTCCAGATCCTCCGCCTTGACCGCCCGCGCATTATACGCGGCGTTGAGGTCATATTTTTTGATCCAGAAGCCGTGCAGACGCGGCGATAGGGAATGGCCAATCGGCCACCCCATAACATTTGCGACTTTTTTGCGGGCTTCGGTCATGATGACAGTCCTATCTTATGACCGCGGAGGAAATCAAGAAGTGGCAGCAGCGGCAGGCCAAGAATGGAGAAAAAATCTCCGTCAATCCTGCTAAACAGGTGAGCGCCGAGCCCTTCCAGCTGATAAGCACCGACGGAAGACAAGACGGCCTCTCCCGCTGCGGCCAGATAAGCGTCAATGAAGTCTTCGTCAGAATTCTGTAGGGTTAAATGCGCCTGATTGACATGGTGCCAGAGGATAGTGCCGCCTTTGGCAACACAGACGGCGTTGGCAAGGACGTGGGTCTTGCCCCTCAAGCTCATCAGATGCGCCTTGGCATGGGCCATATCGATAGGTTTATCAAACCAGATATCGTTGCATTCGAGTATTTGGTCAGCACCGATGACAAAGCTCCCGGGATTTTGATTGGAAATCCGCGTGGCTTTAAGCTCCGCGAGGGTGACCGCTGTGTCGGTTGCCGGTGCCCCGGCACCGCGCATAGAGTGTTTGATCTCATCCTCATCCACGGCAGCAGGGAGAATACGCACCGAGATTCCGGCATTTTCCAGCAGTTGCGCCCGGGAACTACTGGCGGAGGCCAAAATGACATCCGGTTCTGGTTTCTCGCTCATCGCTTACACCGCCGTTTCGCGGTGGCGGTTATAAAGAGTGATGATCTGCGCCGCCGTTTCCTCTACCGAGCGACGGGAGACATCAATAATCGGCCAGCCTTCGCGAGTGCACATCTTTCGGGCGAAAATCACCTCTTCCTTGATCCGTTCGCGATCCACATAATCCGTCTCCACCGTCTCATGAAGGCTCAAAAGCCGGTTTTTGCGAATTTCCGAAAGCCGTTCGGGGCTCGTGGTCAAGCCAACCACAATGGGTTTGTTGAGCGAGAATAATTCATCGGGAAGCGGGATGTTTGGAACAATCGGAACATTCGCCGTCTTGTAACCACGATGCGCCAGATAAAAGGAGGTTGGGGTTTTTGATGTACGCGAAACACCAACCAGGACGATTTGGGCATCTTTCAGACCTTCAGGCATCTGGCCGTCATCATGGGCCATGGTAAAGTTTAGCGCGTCGATCCGGCCAAAATAATTCTGGTCAAGCTTATGCTGGCGGCCGGGAAGCTGCTTGATTTCTTGCCCCAGATAGGACGAAAAGGCGGCCAGCACAGGATCAAGAATAGATACACAGGCGACATTGAGCCGCTTGCAGCCAATTTCCAGCACATTGCGCATTTCCTCGTTGACCAGAGTATAGAGCACAAGGCCTGGCTTTTGTGCAATGGAATCAAGGATATCATCAAGCTGGCGGACGGTGCGGGTCAGGGTCCAGATATGCTCAATGGGCGAAACTCCTTCGAACTGGACGAGGGCGGCCTTGGTCATAGACTGCAGCGTCTCCCCGGTCGAATCTGATACAAGATGTAGATGAAATTCCGTCATAAGGGAAGCACTCGTCCGCCTGTGAATAATGTGAATAACAGGGATAACATGACCTATGGCGAGAACTCAAAATTTTTCTCCCCATTGTGCCAAAAACTGTCCGACCGTTTCTCCAGCTGTGTATATGTGTAAAAAAGGAACAGGAAGACTGGGGAAAAGATTAAAAATAGGCTCAATTTTCGACTTATCCCCACAATTCACGGAATTAGAGGGGTTCATATTAGTGGTTTTCCCGTATACATACACAGATGCGCGAAGAGCTGGATTTTATCCCCAGATTTCCTATAAAGAACGGGGATAAAATTTAATCCCCATAATCCACAGCAAACAACAACAACTACAACCTTTTATTAAAAATATATATTAAAAGGGATAACTATTTGGAAAGTGTTCTTGGTGACAAACCCCGAAGATAAACTAATGCTGAGAGCCCTGAAAGGCGAGACAACACCGAGACCCCCTTTCTGGCTGATGCGACAGGCGGGACGTTATCTCCCAGAATATCGGAAAACCCGAGCGGAAGCCGGAAACTTCCTGGATCTGTGCTACAATCCGGTGCTGGCCGAAGAAGTAACATTACAGCCACTTCGCCGCTATGGCATGGACGCCGCCATTCTTTTTGCTGACATTCTGCTGATCCCGGATGCACTAGGACAGCCCCTAGCCTACAAGGAAGGTGAGGGACCGGTTCTCGATCCCGTAAGATCCGTTGAAGATCTTAAAAAGCTTAATCTGGAATTTATTCATACCACTCTGGAACCCGTATATGAAACGGTTGAACGCCTCAGTAAATCTATTCCCGATGACTGTACTTTGATTGGATTTGCCGGTGCTCCCTGGACTGTGGCGACATACATGGTCGAAGGCCATGGATCAAAAGATTATGTGCATATCAAGAAATGGGCGTACGGCGATCCAGAGGGTTTCGGCCAGCTAATCGATATGCTGGTGGAGGCAACTATTTCTTATCTCGGTAAGCAAGTTGAGGCCGGTGCCGAGGTTGTTCAGATTTTTGATACCTGGGCGGGTGTACTACCCGATGACATGCTCCGTAAATGGGTTGTAGAGCCGACAAAACGCATTATTGAGGGGTTGCGTCGTCAATACCCCGAATTACCCGTCATTGGCTTTCCTAAGGGCGTGGGCGGCAATATTATCGACTTTGTGACGCAGACAGGTGTGACGGCGGTCAGTCTTGACACCGGAACGCGGCTTGAATGGGCGGCGCGGGAAGTTCAGTCTCTGGTTCCGGTTCAGGGAAATCTTGATCCTATTCTGCTGGTCAATGGGGGTCCGGCCATGGAGGCACGGATTGAGACGATTATTGACACCCTTGGGCACGGGCCGTTTATTTTCAATCTCGGCCATGGCATTATTCCCCAAACACCGCCAGAAAATGTTGAAAAACTCAGCCGCCTCATTCGTCATCGGCTGACGTGAAGGAAGACATTTATGGCCCGTAAAGCAGTAATTTTGTTTAATTTGGGCGGTCCGGATAGTTTGGAGGCCGTTGAGCCATTCTTATTTAATCTGTTCAATGATCCGGCAATTATTCGTGTTCCCGGGGTTTTTCGAAAATTGCTGGCACGATTTATATCCCGCCGTCGGGCCCCCGTCGCCCAGGAAATTTATGCTCATATTGGCGGCTCATCACCGTTATTACCGCAAACCAACGCGCAGGCTGCCGCCTTGAGAGCGGCGTTGGCGACAGCGGACGATGAGAATAGCTATGAGATATTTATCTCCATGCGCTATTGGCACCCCTTTGCAGAGGAAACGGCGCGAGATGTCAAAGTCTATGATCCTGATGAGATTATTTTGTTGCCGCTCTATCCGCAGTTTTCATCGACAACCACGGCGTCGTCCTTTGAGAGCTGGCATAAAGCAGCGGCCAATGTCGGCCTGGAGGTGCCAACGGCCAGCCTTTGTTGTTATCCCGCCGAAAAGGGTCTCGCACAAGCCTACGCCGGTTTAATTGCGCCTTATCTTGTAGAGCTTGCGGGCCAGAAGACCAGGATTTTATTCTCGGCCCATGGTTTACCACAAAAAATTGTTGATGCTGGTGATCCCTATCAGTGGCAGATAGAAAAAACCGCCAAACAGATTGTAAGCACTCTGGATGTATTGCCGGCAGATTGGCGCGTCTGTTATCAAAGCCGGGTCGGACCGATGAAATGGTTGCAACCGTCGACGGAAGATGAAATTCGCGCCGCAGGTGCAGAAGGCTTCAATTTGATTATCCTGCCCATTGCGTTCGTCTCTGAGCATTCAGAGACATTGGTTGAACTTGATATTGAATATGCTGCATTAGCCGAAACCGCGGGGGTACCTCACTATCGGCGGGTGCCGACGGTTGGAATAACGTCCTCCTTTATGGAGGGACTGGCGGGCCTGGTCTTGAAAGCTGAAAGCGGTCGGGTTATG
>NVRR01000197.1 GCA_002732675.1 Sneathiella sp.
CTGCTCAATGTCAGCCAGCAGCGATGGTTCGGATGGGATGGGGCGAATGACAATTTATGGGCGCAAAGCCTTCGTCCGATCTTAACGGCATCAGAAATGAATTTCACACCAGCAGACGTCAAAGACCTGATCACGGGTGATCCGCATCTTGCCTGTGGTTTCAAACAGGCGTTCAACCAGTCTCCGGCGGAAATGAGCGAGGATGCGCTGCTCGTGCTTCTGGGAAAAGCCCTCGCGGCCTATCAGGAGACATTGATCACCGGCGTGACCGCGTTTGACGCGTTTTCGGCGGCCCTGGCAGCGGAAGATGCTACCGGAATAGCACAATATCCGGATGCAGCCGCCCGCGGGCTGAAGTTGTTCGTCGGGGAGGGGCGTTGCAATCTCTGCCATTTTGGCCCCAACTTTACCAACGGCGAATTTGGCAATATTGGCATTCCGTATTTTATTGAAAAAGGCAAAGTCGACAAAGGACGTTTTGGCGGCATTCAAAGCCTGCAGGCGAACCCGTATAATCTGCTCGGCGCCTATAACGATGACGTTGGCGGCAAGACTAAATTACGGACCCGGCATATCAAGCGGCAATATAGCAACTGGGGTGAGTTTAAAATTCCCTCTCTTCGCAATGTCGCCGATACAGCGCCTTATATGCATAACGGCAGTCTCGCCACCCTGGCGGATGTCGTCGATCATTACTCGGAGCTAAATGAAGAGAGACTACATGCGGACGGAGAGAAAATTCTGCGCCCGCTGAATCTGTCGGAGCTGGAAAAAGCAGATTTGATGGCGTTCCTGAAAACCCTTTCCGCGCCGCTGATGGCGAACACCACATTGGACGGATTCGTTGACGAATGTCGGCCCTGAACAGGCATATTCTCGCCGCGTTATTTCAGCGCCATATATGCCCGCCACCCACCAAATACGGTAATTTCTGTCTTTCCGTCACACAGCGCCGCCTCGCCTAGGACGCCAAGAACCACCTCGCCATCCGCAAGCGTAACCTTGCCAATACATAAACCCGCCGGTTCCTGTAGCAGGATCGAACTTAGGCCGCTCAACGGCACGTCCCAGACTTCCAGATCTATTGCGGCGCCATTGTCCAGGACCCGCTGCATGGCCGGGTGGATCTCATTGATCGTCCATATCCGATATTCCGGCGCCGTTTTCGTCTCTTTTACGAAAAACGCGCCAACATTGAGCAGGTTTTCATTCAACTGAAGGCCACGCATTAGCGTCCCGTTTACGGCCAATAACACTGTATCCAATCCAAATTCCCCCACGAGATTGAGACTTATTTCCCAAGTGCTCAGGATACAGGCGCAACAAAAAACGGGGAAGCAAAATGCTTCCCCGTTCTTACTATTCTGTCACAAAAGGTTATCCCATTATGCCGCCGTCATCCCGTGTTATGGAGATAATGGTCGAGCGTGGAACCGTCTTGCCGCCTTGTGGATAATGGCTGTCACCTTTTTCGCCCGGATGCTGAATGCCGACAAATAATGCCTTCCGGTCCGGGCTCCAGGTGATGCCCGTGACTTCGCATTCCTTTGGACCAACCATAAAGCGCCGGATCTCGCCGGTATCGGGATCACCAACAAGCATCTGATTGTTGCCCATTCCGGCGAAATCATCCTTGTTGGAATATTTGCCATCTGTCAGTATCCACAGCAAGCCTGTGCTGTCAAAAGCCATGCCATCCGGTGAATTGAACATATTGTCAGCGTTCACATTCTTCGATCCACCATAGGCGTCTTTATGAACCGTTGGATTGCCGGCAACCACAAACAGGTCCCACTCAAAGCCCTTGGCGGTGTGATCCCCATTTTCGGGACGCCAGCGAACAACCTGACCATAATTATTGCCGGCGCGCGGGTTCGGGCCGCCGACCGGCGTCTCATCGCCACCGTTGTTAGGCTTCTTGCCGCGGTTTTTGTTGTTGGTCAGCGCAACATAAATCTCGGCTTTACCAGGATGAGAGGTGATCCATTCGGGCCGGTCCATGGTGGTCGCACCAACGGCAGAACCTGCCTGACGGGTGAGAATACTGATTTCCGCCAGCGATTTCATCCCTGTGGTATCCGGCGTCAATGCCCTCCATTCGCCCTTCATATCATTGCTGAATTTCGCCACATACAAAGTGCCTTCATCCAGCAATTTACTGTTATCGCCACCTTCAACAAATTTGCCGTTGCTGACATAACGATACATAAACTCGCCGCGCTCATCGTCACCCATATAGACGACAATCTGACCGTTGTCTGCGACCACAAGCTCGGCATTCTCATGCTTGAAGCGACCAAGGGCCGTGCGTTTCTTTGGTGTTGATTTGGGGTCGAGCGGGTCGATTTCGACGATATAGCCAAAGCGGTTGGGCTCGGTCGGGTTTTTGCTGATATCGAAGCGTTCTTCAACGGTTGCCCAACCGTATCCCCAGTCCTTGTTACCAACGCCATAGCGTTTCAACGCTGCGGATGGTTTATAGCTCTCATCACTGCTTGAGAAATAGCCGTTGAAATTTTCCTCGCATGTCAGATAAGTGCCCCAAGGCGTCCGGCCATTGCCGCAGTTATTCCAGGTCCCCTGCGCGAGAACGCCTTTTGGATCAGCGGCTGTTTTCAGTAAATCATGGCCGCGCGCCGGCCCGGCTATGTCGATGGACGTGTTGGCCGTAATCCGGCGGTTATAGGGGCTATCTTTGGCAATTTTCCATGTGCCGCCTTCGGAGACGATTTCAGCGATTGTAATTCCATGACCGGCCATGCCCTTGCGCACATCATCGGCATTTTCAGGCAATTTGGTTTCGCGATTTCCGTAAATGATACTGCGATTTACATATTCATTGTTAGACGCCAGAATTACCTTGGTGCCATCCTGGAACACGGCCATGCCGTCATTGTTGTCACCAACAGCCAGTTCCTGACTTGCCGCTGTTCCGCGAGTAGCCTGATCAAAGGCGATGCTTTTTGACCAAAGCGGATCTCCCCACATGCTAACGACCTGCCAGCTATATCCGTTCGGCACCGTTACGGTATCAAGGCTGTTTGCGACGACTTGCTCAAACCCCAAACGGCTTGCCGCTTGCGTTGGCCGTGCTGTCAGGGACGTCGTCCCCATCACCAGCGCCGTTGCCCCAAAGGCGATACCGCGCCCCAGAAACCCTCGCCGGGACATGACGCTAGCGGTCACCCGTTCGAAGTCCGTGGCCTCATTTTGCGGGTTATTGATGTCGTCAAATTCGTCGAAGGAAATGTCGTCCGATGTCAAGTTTAGCATAATGGCTCCGTTGCACATATTGAGGATATTCCGCCGCCGATGGCGACCCTTGCATGGACAGAAATTTTAACGGATAGCTATTGCAGTTTTGTGGCAGAAACCGAAAACTCACTGTACTGAAAAACCAGATCATCCTCCTCATTCCGGCCACGGAAACCGCCGTGATTGACAATTAATATTCACCGCCCAATTGATCAGCAAAAAAATATGCCCGCCCGGACGGCTAAATAAATCGTATTGTATCTGAAACCTGTAATTAACGACGCACCGAGCAGACCGTTTAGCGCCGGTTCATTTTTATCTGCAGAAGCACAGATTGGTTAGAAATTTAAGTAGCCGTTATGTATATCGATACATCACCCTGTTCCTCGACCGTAAAGAAAACTTTCTCGCTGCATTTACGGCCTTTGTTACGTATAAATGAAAATCATCTAAGCCATTGAAAATAATGGTGCCGCTAGAGAGAGAGTTTGAACTCTCTCTTTGAAGAACTAGCCAACTGGGAACACCAACTCAAGCATATAGATATTGATTTCGAGGAGCCGCAGCCATGAACGGTTCCATAATTACATATCTGGGTAAAAGCCCCTCAAAGTCGTTCAAAATTGTGGCGACGCGCCCTAAAACACCTAAGAAGAAGCTCCCGCCGCCGTTTTCCATCCGATTCACTGATGAGGAAAGAGCAAGACTAAACCGCGATGCGGGAACCCTTCGTTAGCGGCGTATGTACGGCTGAAACTGCTTTGTGATGGCGACCGGGCCAAATCATCCAGAAAGATCACCCGAAAACGCCATCAACCTTCTGCTGAACTTGCCGTCCTCGGGCATATGTTGGGTGGACTTGGCAAATCCCGACTGGCCTCCAACCTTAACCAGATCGCCAAGGCGGCTAATATGGGTGCCCTACCTGTTACGCCGGAATTGACACAAGAGCTTCAGGAAGCCTGCGCGGCGATCCAAGAGATGCGCCGTGATTTGATCTCGGCCTTGGGGGTCAAGGCGCAATGATCCTGAAAGGCAATTCACGCGGTATTGAAATAAAAATTCGGGATGAGCAGGAAAAGTAGATCTGAACACTGCGTCAAAGATTTTACTTGAGACAGTAATTCGCTCCGCGTCGGAAACGAAAGAAGAGACTACGTCAATCGTAGACTTAATATTCGACTGGCGGGATGCAGATTCAAACGCAAGACCAAATGGCGTGGAGTTTTCCTCCTACAAATCCGGTGATACCTCCGCAAGCATCAAGAACGGAAAGTTTGAATATATCGAAGAGCTGGGGCATATTGCCGGTATAAATCAAAATATTTTCCACAAAATCAAGCCTGACGTTACAGTCCTTATCCTCAAAAGAGGAGTTGATCCACGCTTTGCCTCAACCAATTTGATGAACATTATTCTTAGCTATAATAATATTATTGCCCGACAATTCGAAGAATCCAGAGAAACAAATAGCGACCGAGCCAGCATCGCACTACTAAAACAATCAGGCATCTCAAAGCATATGTTTAGCTCATCGACCAGGTCCTCTTACTCAATATCTGCTGCAGCAATGTCAAAGTCCGGTGCGTGCCGGGCACGGGATATTTTGGTGACTATTACGAAGTCCTCGTACAGCATCCATACTTGGTGATACCAGGCCAGTATTTTAAGGATCAGGAGTCACTTTTGCCTGTCCAGAAATTAGGAAATACCTGCTAGGCTTAGTCCGTTGACGGCAATCGTATCATCATAGGTCTGCCGACCATTTTCCACGAATATCATACCTTCAACCATTGGCAACGCAAACCGCATATCGGTAACATCAAATGCTTCACCCCTACCAATACCGACATACTTGACTACTAGCGAGATACAATCTTCCGTAGGGTTTCCATCAGACGGCGGCGCCCATCGACGCACCATTTGTTCTATGCTTCGCTTATTATGTTTTGTCTGGTAATTTCGCAATATTTTTCCCATGGCTCGAATACCAAATTCCGGTTTGGAGAAAACGCAGAATTCCTGCTTGCTGGCTTGTAATGACGTCACTTCCAGTTCGTTAGCCAACCCCTCCCAATTTTCGCCAGTCCTGACATTTCCAGGATTATTGTTACGAAAAAGCGGTCATTAGCTGTATTTGAAGCAAACGACGATTCCGGGTCCTTTAAAGACCTATGGCATGGCTTTGCGTACTGGTACTTCCGGCCATTTTCTGCAACAAATTATTTAAGCTCATTTTCCCGTAAGCGGCCGTTGACCATCGGTTGCGACATAACGATTCAAATGGCCGCTATGCGGACGAAGTTGCCGTATACTACGAGAGTATCAACGACAGCTCCCCGCTTTCTCCGCTGCACGGAGCATTTCTACCTTCTAGAGTTTAAACCCCGGAAATAATCGCCCTCGCCATATATATTCGCTGGGAAACCATACGAATATCATATAATTTCGCTTTATGAATGCACCTACAGATAATCAGGCTGCCGCCCTACGTACCGCAATTGATGCAATGATGCGACGTTTCAAGGTTGCCGAAAGTGAAGTATCAGATAGCAAACCACTGAACCAGATTGATATGCAGGTGATGTTATACGTGTCCGCTCATCTGGGTTGTGGCCCCACTGATGTGGCCCGATATCTGGGGGTCGCACCGACGACGATTTCATCGGCAACTGACCGGTTAGCCAGTCAGGATTTTCTCCAGCGTGACCGCCCCAATGAAAACCGAAGATCGATTGCTCTTAGTCTCACCAGCTCCGGAACGAGGTATGTCTCCAATCTCATTTCTTTAATTAATGGAGTGCCCAATGGTCCGTCTTGAACATGCCAACCTCGTGGTCAATGATATTGAGCCGACATTG
>NVRR01000198.1 GCA_002732675.1 Sneathiella sp.
ATGGCGGCACGGCATTGATCATCGATTATGGCGCGACAGACACTATTCTCGGCGACAGCTTTCAGGCCATGCGGGCGCAAGGATATGTCGACCCGTTGCTCACCCCCGGGGAAGCGGACTTGACCGCCCATGTAAAATTCTCAAGGCTCACGGAAATCGCCAAGCGTCATGGCATTGCTGTTCATGGTCCGACATCACAGGGACGTTTTCTAGAGCGGCTCGGAATTGAGGCAAGGGCCAGTCAGCTTGGCCGTGCCGCCTCTGAAACGCAAAAAGCGGAGATACTTTCCAGTCTCCGCCGCCTGACCAGCGCCGAGGAAATGGGCACCCTTTTCAAAACCCTGGCGCTATCGCATAATATACAGGCACCGCCTGAAGGTTTTGGGGAATAAGATGCTGACAAGCAGCACTTTGGAACATGCGACAATTTCCCACGGGTTTTTCACCCGCCGCGGCGGGACCTCGACGGGCCTTTATGCGTCGTTTAATTGCGGTCCTGGCTCAAATGACAAACCCAATGACGTCGCGGCCAACCGCGCGCGCGCCATGGCACGGCTTGGCGGCAAGCCCGGGGATCTCCGCACCCTGTACCAGATTCATAGCGCCGACGTTATTGTCATTCGGGATCGCACGGAAATCACGCCAAGACCGAAGGCCGACGCGATGGTCACCAATGTTCCCGGGCTCGCCCTTGGTATCCTGACCGCTGATTGCGTCCCGATTTTATTTGCAGATACAAAAAATAACGTCATTGCTGCCGCTCATTCAGGCTGGAAGGGTAGCCTCGCTGATATCGGGAAAAACGTCGTGAAGGAAATGCTCGGGCTTGGTGCTGAGAAAGCCTACATCAAAGCGGCCATCGGCCCAGCTATTGCCCAAAAATCTTATGAAGTTGGACCGGAGTTTCCGGCACCCTTCCTTACCCTTGACCCAAATGCGATGCGTTATTTCATTCCGTCATCCAATGCCGGACATCATATGTTCGATTTGACCGGATTTGTTCGCGATAGATTGCAGCATAGCGGCATCGACGTTATTGACGTGTTGGAAAATGATACATGCGCCGAAGAAGATCTGTTTTTCAGCTATCGGCGAATGACCAAGCGCGGTGAGGCGGATTATGGGCGCCAGCTTTCTGCTATCGTCCTAAATGATTAGAACCGGTTTAAATTCTGTATCTTGTGTGTGAGGGTCGAAATGCCGTATATGGTAATCTTCTTATTAATTTGTCTGTTGGGGCTATTGGCAACCTGTGCAATGTAAAACTTACATAAAATGCCTGCTGATCTTTGGTGCAATTTTATTGGCTGCCTGCCAGCCATTGCAGCGACCGTTCCAGCCCGAAGTCAAGAACGGCTGGCACGCAGCACCGGGACCGCGGACAGCGCTCTATGTGGAACCGGTGAAAGATGGCCCAGATAATCTTGACGATGCTGTCGCCACGAAATTGCAGGAGCTCGGGATTGCGGCCTTCGCCGGGAAAGCCGTTCCAAACCGATATTACGTGCGCGGCAAGGTCATTGAGAAAGAAGGTATGCCTTATATAAGTTGGGCGATTTTCGACCCTCAAAACCGGGATACCGGGCTCTTCACGGAAGAAAAGCTCCCCCTGCCAGCGACTGAGATCAATCCAGCGGGCCCCGATCTTGAGCGTGTGGTTCTGAATTCCGCCAGCAATATCGATCGCCTTCTGGGCGGCGATGGCTTCAATTTTGCGAAAATCAAGAAGCCCGTCATTTTCGTACCCATTGTCCGGGGAGCGCCAGGGGACGGTTCGGAAAGCCTCGCATTTGCGATTCAGGAAGAGCTTGTGAGAATGGGCCTGGAAGTTTTGCCCACAGAAAGCGGTGCCAATTACATCGTCCGCGGTGCCGCCGAATTATCAGAAGCCAAGGCCGGCATCCAGACCATCATGCTCACCTGGAGCCTGGAACGGCGTAATGGGGAACAGGTAGGCAAAATCCAGCAACGCAACAGAATCAAAGCGGGTTCGCTCAATGGCGCGTGGGGTCAAACTGCTTTTCTCGCGGCAAAAGGTGGGGCGCAGGGCGTCTATAAACTTCTGCAAAGCACCGAAGCGGAATATTTTAAATCCAAATCCTGATTTTATTACCCCAAAGACCTATAAAACGACTTTATACCGTTTACAGGTCAGAAGGCCCTTGGTAAGTTCCGCCCGCTGCTGCCGATATATGTATAGAGTACCGTGCGCAGATGTATTGTTTTTACTGAACAGGGCCCCTACCGGCCAGAGGACCGCTCATATGAAAGTGCTTACTGGAAATGGCAACCGGCCATTGGCGGAAGCTGTTACGAGTTACCTCAATGTCCCTCTGACAAAAGCAGATGTCCGACGTTTTTCGGATATGGAAGTATTTGTTGAAATACATGAAAATGTGCGCGGTGAAGATATTTTTGTCTTACAGCCGACCTCTTTTCCGGCAAATGACCACTTGATGGAATTACTTGTGTGCATTGACGCGCTGAGACGTTCGTCGGCGCGCCGAATCACTGCGGTACTTCCCTATTTCGGGTATGCCCGTCAAGATCGAAAGCCGGGGCCGCGGACACCGATTTCTGCAAAACTGGTGGCGAACCTGATCACCGAAGCGGGCGCGGATCGGGTCCTGACCCTTGATCTACATGCAGGGCAAATACAGGGGTTCTTCGATATTCCGACGGACAATCTGTTTTCAGCGCCGGTCATTGTTCCTGATATTAGAGAAAAATACGGCCAAGGGAGCGATATTACCATCGTTTCCCCCGATGTTGGCGGTGTTGTCCGTGCCCGAGCCTTCGCTAAAAGGCTTGACGCTGACCTCGCAATCGTGGATAAGCGCCGTGAAAAAGCGGGTGTTTCCGAAGTGATGAACATCATCGGTGATGTCAAAGGCCAGCGCTGTATTCTGGTGGATGATATTGTCGATAGTGCAGGCACCCTTTGTAACGCCGCCGAAGCGCTGATGAACAAAGGCGCCGAAAGCGTTGTTGGTTATGTGACCCATGGTGTTTTGTCGGGTGGCGCCATTGCCCGGATCAACGCATCGGCGCTGGAAGAGATGGTGACAACAGACAGTATCATGGCAACCGAAGCCTTTCGGGTTTCTAACAAGATGCGGCAGATTTCCATTGCCCCGCTCATCGGTGAGGCAATGCTTAGAATTTCAGAGGAAACTTCGGTTTCCAGCCTGTTCGATTAAGCGTTCAGGCATAGGCGGCGCGGGCACCCCTGGAGGCACGCGTCATATTGGCACCGGGTTCGTCCCGGTGTTGCTCGTTAATTAGGAGAAATACAATGAGCGAAAATGCAGTCTTGATTGCAGACACGCGTGACCGGGTTGGAAAGGGGACCTCCCGGGCTCTACGTCGTGAAGGCCGTACACCTGCGGTTATCTATGGTGATAAAAAAGACCCTATCTCGATCTCCCTGGAGACCAAGGAAATCATGAAGGCCGTTATGCGCGACGCTTTCCTGTCCACCGTTTACACGGTTCAGGTTGGTTCGACCAAGCATAACGTGCTTCCCCGTGATATGCAGCTCGATCCACTCAAGGACACCCCTACCCATGTGGACTTCCTTCGGGTTTCGGCGAAATCACAGATTGCCGTGATGGTGGTTGTGGCCTTCATCAATGAAGAGGAATGTCTGGGTCTGAAACGCGGCGGTGTGCTCAATGTGGTGCGTCATGAAGTCGAATTGATGGTCCCGGCCGGAAATATTCCGGACAGCATCGAAATCGACCTACTGCAATATGACATTGGCGACAGTGTCCATATTTCTGAAGTTAAGCTCCCTGAGGGTTGCGAGCCGACAATTACCGATCGTGACTTCACGATTGTGACCGTTGCGTCTCCGACCGTAGAAGCCGAGCCAGAAGCAGTCGAAGAAGGCGTTGAAACTGAAGATGGTGAAGATACCGCCACGGAAGAAACAGCCGACGCTGATGGCGACGACAAAAGCGAAGACTAAGTCAGGAATGATAATATGATTTTGCTGGTTGGCCTTGGCAATCCTGGAAAGGGTTATGAAGGCAACCGGCATAATTTTGGATATATGGCGGTGGATGAAATCATTCGCCGCCATTCCTTTACGCCGGAACGTATTCGATTTCAGGGACTAACCGCCGAGGGAACGATTGGCGGCACAAAGGTTCTTGCCCTCAAACCCACAACATATATGAATGAGTCCGGTCGCTCCGTCAGTGAAGCCATGCGCTTTTACAAGATCCCATTGGAAAATGTTGTTATCCTGCATGATGAGCTGGATTTGCCTGTGGGCAAGGTTCGGATAAAGACCGGAGGCGGCCACGGCGGCAATAACGGAGTTCGGTCCCTGATTGCGCATTTGGGGGCGGATTTCAAGCGGGCTCGAATGGGTGTCGGCCATCCCGGAGAGAAACATCTGGTCTCCGGTCATGTGCTCAAGGATTTTTCTAAAGCAGAAAGAGTGCTGGCCAACAAGATCGTGGACAGTGTCGGCAAACATATTGATTTGTTGCTGGCGGGCAACGATGCCAATTTTATGAACAAAATCGCGCTGGAAACAGCCCCTCCCCGCCCCAAAAAGGACGACGGGAAAGAAGGAAATTAGGCATGGGCTTTAAATGTGGCATCGTCGGCTTACCGAATGTTGGTAAATCGACACTTTTCAATGCGCTGACGGAAACCGCACAGGCCGCCGCAGAAAACTACCCTTTCTGTACGATCGAGCCTAACTTGGGGCAGGTTCCCGTGCCTGACGAGCGAATGACCAAGCTCGCCGCACTGGCGTCATCAAAAGAATTAATCCCGACACAGCTCACCTTTGTGGATATTGCTGGCCTCGTGCGTGGCGCGGCCAGCGGGGAAGGCCTTGGCAACAAATTCCTTGCTCATATCCGCGAGGTCGACGCCATTATCCAGGTGATCCGGTGCTTCGATGATGACGATATTACCCATGTCGATGGCAAGATCGATCCGCTATCGGATGCTGAAACCATCGAAACCGAGCTGATGCTGGCCGACCTTGAAAGCCTTGAAAAACGCACTGAGACTTTGGTCAAGAAAATCCGTGGTGGCGATAAGGAAGCCATTCAACAAGCGGACCTGATCGACCGCGCCCTCAAAGTTCTGCAGGACGGCAAGCCGGCCCGGATGGTCGAACTGACCGAGGATGAAATACGACCGTTTCGTAACCTGCAACTTCTCACCTCCAAACCGGTTCTCTATGTCTGTAATGTCGATGAAGACAGCGCCGCGACCGGTAATAAATATTCGGATCTTGTGAAACAAAAGGCCGACGCGGAAAACGCCGGGGCTGTCGTGATTTCCGCGGCCATTGAAGCCGAAGTCGCGCAGCTGGATACGGATGAACGCGTCGATTTTCTAACAGAGCTGGGCCTGACCGAAACCGGCCTCGGACGCATTATCCGCGCCGGATATGACTTGCTGGATCTCGTCACTTATTTCACTGTTGGTCCAAAAGAATGCCGGGCCTGGACGGTGACAAAAGGCACGAAAGCGCCGCAAGCGGCCGGTGTGATCCATACGGATTTCGAAAAAGGCTTTATTCGCGCCGAAACAATTGCCTATCCTGCATATGTAGAGCATGGCGGAGAAAATGGCGCTAAGGAAGCCGGGCTTATGCGCCTTGAAGGCAAAGAATATGTGGTGCAGGATGGAGATGTTCTTCATTTCCGCTTCGCGAACTAGGCTGCGGGCAAGCGTTGACACCATGAGAAGCAAAAAATGCACAAAAGACCATGATAAGGTCGGGGGTTCAGAATGAGTATTTTACACTGGGAAGATTTTACTGTTGGCCAAATTCTGGAATTTGGCGGACGGGAAGTCACAGAAGACGAAATCATCGAGTATGCGCGAGATTTCGATCCGCAGCCTTTTCATATCGACAAGGATGCCGCAAAGGACCATTTTTTCGGCGGGATTATTGCCAGCGGCTGGCACACAGCCGCCCTGTGTATGCGAATGATGGTCGATGGCTATCTTGCAAATTCGACGTCTGTAGGCTCCCCCGGTGTAGAGCAACTCCGGTGGAAACAACCCGTGCGACCGGGCGAAACCCTCCATGTAAAAGCTGAAGTCGTTGATCGCAGCCTGCCCAAGAGCAAACCGGAGC
>NVRR01000199.1 GCA_002732675.1 Sneathiella sp.
GGCGGGCGTCTCCGCCTATATCGTGGATGGCCTGACAAAGGAGCGGGTCAAGCCCATCCTCGACATGGCGATAAGCCGGTTTAATGCGTTCGCGCGGATGTCCCGGGAACTCCAGGAGGCACGCGACGAACTTGCCGGAAGACGGGGGATCGAGACGGCAAAGGCCATTCTGATGAAGGCTAAGAATATCAGTGAGGAAGAGGCCTACAGGCTGTTGCGCAAGACTGCGATGAACCAGAACCGCAAAATTGCTGATATCGCGCAAAGCCTGATTACGGCGGAAAACCTAATGAACGAGCAATAAAATGAATAGGAAGCAGGCAGATGGATAAGGTAAGGGCGGGTTTCATACCCCTGACAGATGCAGCTTTATTGATTGCCGCGCGCGAAAAAGGCTTTGCGAAAGACGCCGGGATTGACCTCGAGCTCGCCCGGGAGATCTCCTGGGCCAATATCCGGGATAGAATGGCTGTCGGGCATTTTGACATTGCCCATATGCTGGCACCGATGCCCGTTGCCGCCGCCATCGGCCTATCGCCGGTACCGCTGGAAATACTGGCTCCGATGGCCCTCGGCCTTGGCGGCAATGCGGTTACGGTGTCGGCGCCGCTTCATGAATTGTTGCAGGAAAACGGATATGATGGATCGTTGGACCCTGACATAGCCGGGAAGTCTCTTGCCAGACTGATTAAGCAGCGGCGTGCCCGGAAATTGCAGGATTTGGTTTTCGGCGTCGTCCATCCCTATTCCAGCCACAACTATGATTTACGTTACTGGTTGGCAGCCTGTGGGATTAACCCGGAAAAAGACCTGCAAATTGTTGTCTTGCCCCCGTCCTTCATGCCTGGCGCCCTTTCCCAAGGCAACATAGACGGTTATTGTGTTGGCGAGCCTTGGAATACAGCCTCCGTTGCAGCGGGAACCGGGGTCATACTGACGACGAAGTCGCGTCTTTGGCAGTCGAGCCCCGAGAAAGTTCTGGGCGTCTCCAAAGGGTTTGCGACGAAACACCCCGAACTTCTTGACAGGATTATCTGCAGTCTTGTCAATGCCGCCATTTGGTGTGCCAACCCTGAAAACCACGCTGAACTTGCCGATATTCTTGCGCGCGCCGAGTATCTTGATCACTCCGTGGAGATTATCCTGCCTGCGCTTTCAGGCGATATTGGGATCATCGATCAGCAGCGGATACAGGATCGTGACTTCTTTACCACCTTCGACCGGGCCGCCAATTTCCCCTGGCGCAGCCACGCCCTTTGGTATTACAGCCAGATGGTGCGCTGGGGCCAGACATCCTTCAGCCCGAAGAATATCGAGCTTGCAGCGGCAAGTTTCGCGCCGGATATTTTCCGCCGGGCTGTAACATCGATGAAGATTGCGGTTCCGACTGCAAGCTCGAAAGTTGAAGGTGCGCTCACGACGGCGACGGCGGTTGGTGCGGGTAAGAATACCCTCTATCTGGGTCCGGACGGGTTCTTCGACGGAACCCTGTTTGATCCCGATAAAATCGAAGAATACATTCGCTCTCAATCCTTAACGGAATGAGGTCGTATTAAGCTTGATTTTTGTGCACTGCACAATATTTTGGCATATTTTCAGGGAAATTTTTAGGCATTGGTTTTTCTGTAATTTTTGTAATTCATTGAAAATAAACAATATTTAAGGTTTTCTCCGTTTTGGCACGACACATGCAAAGTAAAGGACAGACTATGGAATAGTTACCTTCTAGGCGTCCAATGACGGACGTAATTTTGGCAAAGTCGCCATCGCGATGACATCGTTTCAACCCGGTGCATTGAGCGGTAGGCGGCTTTTTTTTGATCTGGCCCGAAAAGGCAGGTGAAAGAGGAGAGATGAGATGAAACCAATAGATTTCATGCGCAGAACATTCATGGTTGCGGCGGCCTCTTCTGTGATGGTGATATCCAGCCTGACGATCGCAACGGCTGAGATGCTCCCCGTCGAGAAAGACGAGTTGAGGTTCGGCTTTATCAAGCTGACTGATATGGCACCTTTGGCGATCGCCTATGAAAAAGGGTACTTCGAGGATGAGGGTTTGTTCGTCACCTTGGAGTCGCAGGCAAACTGGAAAGTCTTGCTCGATCGCGTCATTACCGGAGAACTTGACGGCGCACATATGCTGGCGGGGCAACCACTTGCCGCGACCATTGGCTATGGGACGAAGGCGCATATCGTGACTCCTTTTTCCATGGATCTGAACGGAAATGGGATAACGGTCTCAAATGAGATCTGGGCAATGATGAAGGAAAACATTCCCAAAGATGCAGAAGGGAAGCCGGTCCATCCGATTAAAGCGGACGCGCTAAAACCGGTCGTAGAAAAGTTCAAAGCCGACGGAAAGCGTTTCAATATGGGGATGGTCTTTCCGGTTTCCACCCACAACTATGAACTTCGCTACTGGTTGGCATCGGGAGATATTCATCCCGGATACTACGCACCGAAGGATGTTTCCGGCCAAATCATGGCGGATGCGTTTCTATCTGTGACGCCACCGCCGCAAATGCCGTCAACAATGGAAGCAGGAACCATCGTTGGGTATTGCGTCGGTGAGCCTTGGAACCAACAAGCAGTGTTCAAGGGTGTTGGGGTGCCTGTCATCACCGACTACGAAATTTGGAAGAATAATCCTGAAAAAGTTTTCGGGGTCACCCAAGAGTTTACGGAGAAATACCCGAATACGACCCTGGCGCTGACCAAGGCCCTTATCCGTGCGGCCAAGTGGCTTGATGAGGATAATAATGCCAATCGGGCAGAAGCCGTCGAAATCCTAGCGAGGTCAGAGTATGTCGGCGCCGATGCAGAAGTCATTGCCAATTCCATGACGGGAACGTTTGAATATGAAAAGGGCGACAAGCGTGACGTCCCCGATTTCAACGTCTTCTATCGCTACTATGCCACGTATCCTTATTACTCCGACGCCATTTGGTATCTTACACAGATGCGGCGCTGGGGGCAGATCGCCGAGCAGAAAGACGATAGCTGGTACGCCGAAGTGGCGAAGTCAGTTTACCGCCCGGAAATTTATCTGAAGGCTGCGAAAATGCTGGTCGAGGAAGGCAATGTGAGTGAAGCGGACTTCCCCTGGGAAACCGATGGTTATCGCGAGCCGACCTCCGCCTTCATCGACAATATCGAATATGACGGACGGAAGCCCAATGCCTATATCAACTCCCTCACAATCGGATTGAAGGCGGGCGAGAAAATTGATGGCGGGGCCGTAACCGACGGCTAGCAAAAAGAGCGGCGTATCCGCTACCGGGTACGCCGACACTATATCTTGACGAAGGATCAGCAGATGTCGGAATTGACCGCAAATGAAACGCCGGAACATAAAAAGTCAGCCGCCCAGATAGCCAAAAAGGAAAAGTGGTTTTCCCGGATCAATCGCGCATCCGGTTGGCTCGATGCGCTCGGATTTGCCTGGCTGACGCCATTGATAAAAATGGCCATAGGCGATAGTCCGAAAGACCAGCTGGCGGAGTTGAAGAACGTCCTTTTTATCCCGTTGACCGGTATTTGCCTTTTCCTTTTGCTCTGGGCTGCCTTGGCGCCGCAGGTCAAAACGTCTTTGGGCATTATTCCGGGGCCGGCTCAAGTGTGGGAACAAGCGGTTAACCTTTTCGATGACCATGTGCACGAAAGAGAAAAAGCGGCTGCTTTTTATGAGCGCCAAGATCAACGCAACGAAAAACTCGTGGCTGGAGGGCAAGCAGACAAAGTCAAATATAGAAACTATACAGGCAAGCCAACTTATATCGACCAGATTTGGACGTCGTTATTTACGGTTGGGCTTGGTTTTGTCATTGGGACGATGATCGCAATACCCTTGGGAATTGCCTCGGGGCTTTCCAAATCCGTCAACGGTGCTATCAATCCTCTGATACAGATATTCAAGCCCGTTTCGCCATTGGCATGGCTACCGATTGTGACGATGATCATTTCTGCCGCCTATGTAAATCCGATTGAGTGGCTTCCAAAGTCAATGGTCATTTCCGCGGTTACGGTCACTCTATGCTCCATATGGCCGACGCTTATCAACACAGCTCTCGGTGTGGCATCGGTTGATAAAGATCTGATGAATGTTGGGCGGGTCTTACAACTGCCAACAGCCAAGACCGTGACCAAACTTGTCCTGCCATCGGCACTACCCCTTATTTTTACCGGGTTGCGGCTCTCACTCGGGGTTGGCTGGATGGTCTTGATTGCGGCGGAAATGCTGGCCCAAAACCCGGGCCTCGGCAAGTTCGTCTGGGATGAATTCCAGAACGGCTCCTCGCAGTCACTGGCCAAAATCATGGTCGCGGTCCTGACGATCGGCATCATTGGTTTTATGCTGGACAGGGTCATGTTTGCCCTTCAGCGTGCTTTCACCTTTTCTGCAAACCGGTAGGAGGGGGATATGGCCTTTATCGAAATTAGCAATATGTCCAAGCATTTTGGCGAGGGAAATGCAAAAGAGGAAATACTGCACGACATCAATCTCAAAGTTGAGGAAGGCGAATTTATTGCCATTGTCGGGTTTTCAGGCTCTGGAAAAACGACGCTGATTTCGGCACTTGCGGGTCTTATTGAGCCCAGTACTGGTGGCGTCATTTTCAAAGGCAAACAAATCACCGGGCCGGACCCTGATCTGGGAGTGGTCTTTCAGTCTTATTCCCTGATGCCCTGGCTTACCGTTCGCGGAAATGTTGATTTGGCCGTCGATGCGGTCTTTAAGAAGAAGACGCGAAAAGAACGCCGCGCTATTACAAATAAGTATATTTCGATGGTTGGCCTAAGTGCTGCGGAGAATAGGAAGCCAGCTGAACTGTCCGGCGGAATGCGCCAGCGCGTTTCAGTGGCCCGTGCTCTTGCAACGCGGCCTGATGTATTGTTGCTTGATGAACCCTTGTCAGCGTTGGACGCCTTGACGCGGGCGAAATTACAAGATGAATTCGCGGACATTTCTCAGCAGGAGAAAAAGACCATCATTCTCATCACCAATGATGTCGATGAGGCAATTCTGCTGGCTGATCGGGTGATCCCTCTGAAACCCGGACCAAAAGCGACATTAGGCAAGGAGTTCGCGGTTAATCTGACACGCCCGCGGGACCGGGCGGCAATGAACAACGATCCTGAATTTATCCGCCTGCGCGGCGAGATCACCGAATATCTGATGGAACTGGGTGCGACGCGTGCCGGAGCAACAGATCAGGACGATATTGTTCTACCCAATGTTGTTCCGATCACCCAGAAAGGAACCCTACCCGCCGCCTATATTGAGGCTGGATCTTCGCCCAGAACCGACCGCTACGTCGATTTCAGCCAGACGACCAAGGTCTACCCCACAGCCACCGGGCCACTTACAGTCGTTGACGGTTTTGATCTGAAAATCAACAAGGGTGAATTCATCACGCTGATCGGTCATTCAGGGTGTGGAAAATCCACAGTTCTTTCGATGGTTGCCGGACTGAACAGCATTAGTGACGGGGCGATCGTTCTGGATGGAAAGCATGTGACTAAAGCCGGTCCCGATCGGGCGGTTGTCTTTCAGGCGCCGTCGCTGCTGCCCTGGATGACCGCCTATGACAATGTTGCCCTCGGGGTTGACCGTGTCTATCCGAAGGCAAGTAAGGCTGAGCGCCGGGATATTGTCGAATATTACCTTGCCAAGGTCGGCCTTGCCGATTCCATGCACAAGTCGGCGGCAGGTCTTTCCAGCGGGATGAAGCAACGGGTGGGTATTGCACGCGCCTTTGCGCTTTCGCCGAAACTATTATTGCTCGATGAACCCTTTGGCATGCTCGACAGCCTAACCCGGTGGGAATTGCAGGACGTGCTGATGGAGATCTGGAAACGAACAGAGGTTACAACTCTCTGCGTAACCCATGACGTTGATGAGGCTATTTTGCTCGCGGACCGCGTGGTCATGATGTCGAACGGCCCGAATGCCCGGATCGGCAATATCATGAAGGTCGATCTTCCGCGTCCGCGCTCGCGGAAGGAGTTACTGGAGCATCCTGACTACTACGCCTACCGGGAAGAGCTTCTGGGCTTCCTCGAAGCCTATGAGGGCGGCGCAAATCCAAGCGAA
>NVRR01000200.1 GCA_002732675.1 Sneathiella sp.
AGTGCCGCCAATCCCAAATTGACTTTCGTGCCTGTCAGCACCGGGCCGGATATAGTGTAGGATTTTTCTTCAACCTGCAAAACATCACATACGACTTCAAGCCGGGGCCCGGATTTATCGGAACTATAGCCACCAATTGAAATGACCGCTCTATTTCCAACGCCAAACTGCTCGGCCATTTTGGCGGCCTGACTATCATAAAGAAATGGCACAGCGGCGTTTGCTGCACCTTGTGTGATTAGTTCTTGTAGAACGTATGTCGAGTCATTCAGTCGGTCCGCATGTTCAAGTAAGACAATGGGTTTTCTTACGCTATCCGATAACGCGAGGGCCTTCGCCACCCCTGCCTGCACAGTATAAATTTCTTCCGGCCGGTAAAGAGCATGACGTTCGTTCCAAATCCGATCACTTAAATACTTGGCAAATTTTTCAGCCTCTTGTTTTCCTTTTCCGCTGACGACAATAACGGAGAATCCCGTATTAGGCGCATCAGCATAGGAGAAGCCGGCCATTATTGAAATGTCCAGGAAATGCTCTGATTCAACTTCAAACTTACGCGCTTGAGCAAGGATATCCGACAACGGTGACAATGCTGTTGCGCTGAAAATACTTGGAACCATGACGTTAGGTCGCGCAATAAACATTTGCGGGTCCAGTTCTTCTTTCAAGATAGATGCCATGCAGGCGGCGGCACGGCGCCCGGTGTCTCCCATATCTGTATGGGGTGATTTTTGATAGGCGAATGCTGCTGTAGCTTGTTCAAGGGTGCTGGTATCAATATTACCGTGATAGTCGAAGGCAACGACGATCGGTTTATCAGGGCCGACAGCTTTGCGGACCTTTTCCAAAATGTATTTTTCTGGGTCAGGATAGCTCGGCGCCCAGGATGCGCCATGTAATTGAAGAAGAACGCCGTCTATCTCGCCAATTTGAGAAAGACCTGACGCAATCTCATCCGCATATTTTTCAACGGCTCTATCTTCCGCCGGCCCTAATGCTCCAAGGAATGCATAGACCAATGGTTTGATCTCGATAGCCTCTTTGCAACAAACATCGATCATTCCACCGATGACAGTGTTCGTATCCGTTAATTCTGAAATTATCATGTCTGAGCGGAAAGCGTGTTTCTCAAAATCTTCATATGTTGATATTTGCGAAAGAAAACTGACTGACTCAATATGGAATCCGGCGAGGGCAAGACGCATTACAAAGCTCCAAGGCATTTATGTATTTGCATAAAGTATCCATTCAATCTGCCGATAACGGAAATTACATTTTAGAAGTCATTGATAATAATTTTGCATGAGAAATAGATTTATATGCATTTTACGAAGTTCAACAAAAGTGCGAGCTTGTAATTTCAACGAGGGAGTAAAATCTCGAATTAAATTCCGAGCTGCTTTTCAAGCAAGTTCATATCTAATCGGAGGCATGATAAATGAATTTTCTTTCCAAGACTTTGGTCACCATGATGATGACATGTGCTGGCGCACAATTTGCGCTCGCAGAGGATAAGCAACTCAATATGGGTGGGTCGACCAATACGTCTGGTTTTTATCCATACTATACGGCTATCGCCAACTCTGTTTCAAACGCAAATGATGATATCAATGTTACTGTCGTGTCTTTGGGCGGCTTTGTTAAAAATGACAAGGCTATGCAGAAAGGTGAAATGGCTTTTGGCGGAACGTCCGCAAATATCCTCGCGGATGCAGAGGCTGCTGGCTTTGATAAATATCGCGTTCTTTGGTGGGCGGTTCCCTCTTTTCAGAACATAATGGTTAGGAAAGACGCTGGCATCAAAACCATGTCGGACCTAAATGGAAAATGTTTTAATGTAGGTGTTCCCGGGTCCTCTGCGTCAAAACTAATGATTGAGTCCCTTAAAACCATCAATGTGCAGCCAAAAATTCAACTTTCTGATTCAAAAAGCGCAATTAATTCTATCCGCGATGGTCGTTGTTTAGGACAGATCAAGACCATGGGTGGAAAGACGCTCGATGCGGCATCTGCTGCGCTCAACGTGACAACCCCTCTGTGGCCAGTCGGCTGGACGGAAGAAGAAAAAACCAAGATTAAGAAAGATATTCCCTGGGTGACCTTTGGCACTGTTAAAGAAGGTATTGTTGAGGGGGCGCCAGCCTACGACGTTTCAGTTGGCTGGATTGGGTTTACGGCTACCAGCGATATGGATGAAGAAACCGGCTACAAAATCGTCAAAGCCATGTGGGAAAATATTGATGACCAGGCGGCCGCCTTTAAAGGCGTTGCTGGCAAAAACATCCCGCAAATTACCATTGAAACCTCGACAACACCACTACATGCCGGTGCCGTGAGATACTACCGCGAGATTGGTTTGGACGTGCCGGAAAACCTGGTTCCGAAAGAAATGAAATAAGGCAAGCTTCTCCTGCCTGTCGAGGCCATGACGCGAATAAAATACCTCTCCATTTTCTCGCGTCATGGCCTTTTTTTTATTAACGGAGATATTGGTAATGTCCAGTCATTCGCATGTAGACCAAGAGCCGCAGACAGAAACCGTTTCTGTTATTGAGGGCCCGCGCCATCGAAACCTGTCGCCCCGCCTTTCACTGGTCATAAAAATAATCGTCATCGGTGTTTATGGTTTCGTTGCGTATACAACAGTCTTTGGACAGCTCCCGAATATTCAACAATATTCCGTTATCCTGTTTTTATGTTTGGCGATGGGATTTATCTTTCTACCCGCGTCAGCGAAAGCACGCGATAAGGTTGCCTGGTATGATTGGCTTGGCATCGTTCTCGTCGGCGCGGCGTGTTTGAATGTATTCGTAAATTACTGGCCTATCATGCTGCAGGAGCATATTGCCGGACCCCTGGATTACTTTTTGGGCGTCGTCATGATCGTCTCCTCTGCGGAGCTGGCGCGCAGATCCATCGGGAACAGTTTTGCAATTCTCATTGTTCTTTTCACTTGCTACGCACTCTTTGGTCATCTCATTCCGGGGAAGCTTGGTCATGGAGGGGCAAGCTGGCAATCCGTCCTGGACATGCTTTATCTATCGACTAATGGGATGTGGGGGTTGCTGACTGATATATTCTCAAGTCTGCTTATATTATTCATTATGCTTGGGGCGGCCATGCTGGCAACCGGCGTAAGCGATACTTTTATGGATTTGGCAAAATATATCGGGGGGCGGTTCCGGGGTGGCCCTGCGAAGATCTCGGTGATTTCATCTGCTCTTATGGGGTCGATCACGGGATCCTCCGTCACCAATGTGGCAATGACGGGGACCATAACGATCCCCATGATGAAGCGCCTCGGTTACAAGCCTGAAGTTGCTGCTGGTATTGAAGCGACGGCCTCATCCGGTGGGCAAATCACGCCGCCACTCATGGGTGCGGGGCTGTTTCTGATGGCTGAAATGCTGGAAGTGCCGGTACAGACCGTCATGGTATTGGCAATTGCGCCCGCGCTTCTGTTTTATCTATCAGTATTGAGCGCGGTACATTTTGACTCCGCTCGAGAAAATATCAAAGCTCTCCCCAAAGAGGAAATTCCTGCTGGCGCCAGTTTTCGGTCTCCGAAAGTATGGCTTCCGGTCACGGTCCCTTTCGTCGTTTTGATTAGTATGATCGTAAATGGAAATTCAATCTATTTGTCCGTTCTATATACGATCGCAGCAATGATCACTGTCTTCCTGGCGTTATCTTCGTCCTTTAGTGAAATCAAGGAAAAGGCCCTGAAAGTAATTTCGGCGCTTGCTGATTCAGCAGAATCCCTCATTTCAATGGCGGCCCTCATTGTTGCAGCCGGTATTCTTGTCGGCGTTATAAGTTATCTCGGTATCGGGATTAAATTTTCAGGTCTCATTCTGGATATTGGGGGCGGGAGTTTGATTCCAACCCTTCTGCTTGCGGCTGTCGTTGTCATGATAATGGGTATGGGGATTCCGACGACTGCCGCCTATGTTCTGGCTGTATCTGTCGTTATCGTGGCGTTTAAGAAACTGGGTGTGGGCGAATTGCAGACCCATATGTTCTTGTTCTACTTTGCGACGCTGTCCGCGATAACGCCCCCCGTCTGCGGCGCCGTTTTCGTGGCCGCCAATATTGCCAAAGCGCCCTGGCTTAAAGTCGCGGGTCATACAATGCGTTTTGCATCTATCAAATACCTCATGCCGTTTCTCTTTATCTTTCATCCCGGACTGTTGATGGAAGGCGATATCACGGATATCCTTTTCACCTTGGGCTGTGTGACAATTGGCACCTTCTTTCTGAGTGCCGGGTTTTCAGGCTATCTTTTGATGACGCTGAGTACACCGCTCAGAATTATCGTCATTATGTTGTCGATTATGGCCATGTGGCCAGATACAATACTGGCACTGATTGGGATAGCCGGCTGTATTGCGTTTGTCGGTATGAATTTTATTCAGGCGCGGAGGCATATAGTCATCTAGGGTCTGTGGATATTTAGCGTCGTGCTATGATCATTGCTGCAATATTCCAAGTTGCATCAAAGCTTGTTTCTGTCTTGTCATACCCGGTATTCACGCCTTTGAACTCTTTGATTTTTCTGAAATAATTCTCAACGAGATGGTGCTATTTATAAGCCTCTTTATCCTGTGAAATTTAGACTTTCCGATTGCGCTTTGCCGAAATGGCAACCGACCAGCCGTTTCTAAGAAACGAGTTACGCCGAAAATATACTTATCTCGGCAGTTCAAACTTAGACCACCTCTATCACTCCATAACCTTTAAATCGGGCGTATAGCCCGTAACTTTCACTTGACGGTCATGACAGGCTCGCCAAGCACATTGAAGTCCGGCGTGATGCCCAAACCCGGACGATCTGCGGCGGTCATGCGGCCGTTAATCCGCTGCGGAGCGCCGGTGGCGATGGTGACGGTGCCATAGGAGTTAAAATCCGTCGCCGAAAAGCAAAATTCTTCCGGTGTTGAACGGGCGAGATGGGCAATGGCCGCCGTGGTGATATCGCCGCCCCAGGTGTCCTCAATGGTCATCGGAATGCCGGACGCGACACAAAGGTCGCGCATCAGCCGCGCTTTCGTCAGCCCGCCGACTTTCGATATTTTCAGATTGATGCAATCCATGGCATCTTCAGCAATCCCCCGGACCAAAGTCCCTGCCCCGTCAATAACCTCATCGAGAATAAAAGGGAGCGCTGTCCGCCGCCGGATCGACACAGATTCTTCATAGGTTAGGCATGGCTGCTCGATATAGACATCAAGGCCTGCAACCGCGCCGACGACCCGCGCCGCTTCATGCCGGGTCCAGCCAGTATTGGCATCGGCAACCAGAAGATCACTCCTCTTCAGCACCGCCCGCGTCGCATGGATGCGGTCAATATCGTCATTGGCATCACCCCCGACCTTCAACTGGAATTTCGTATAGCCCTCGGCGCTGTAAACCTCGATCTTGGCCGCCATTTTCTCTGGACTCTCCTGAGAGATAGCGCGGTAAAGGGCGACATCATCCTGCATGGCACCGCCAAGCAAAGAATATACCGGCTGATTGGTCACCTTGCCCAGAATATCCCAGCAGGCAATATCGATAGGCGCCTTGGCATACGGGTGCCCACGAAGCGCCCGATCCATGCGATGGTTGATAACATTCAAGGCCAACGGGTCGGCTCCGATGAGATGCGGCGCCAGTTCCAACAATCCGGCCCGAACTCCCTTGGCATAGGAGGGCAGATAGGTTGAGCCGAGCGGGCAGCATTCTGCATATCCGGTGACGCCTTCATCGGTTTCAATGGCAACGACGGTGCTGTCAAACACGTCGACAAAATTGCCGTTGGACCAGCTATAGCGACCTTCTTTCAACGGCAAGTCCACTTGCCAGGCTTTAATAGCGGTAATTTTCATTTTTTTCTCCTTAAACGACGACAAAGCCGTGGGCGTACGGATCTCGGTCGTCAATAAAAATGGTGTTGAGGCCCGTGACACGAGCCCAGCCTCCGATGGAGGGGATAATCGCGTCGATATCACCAACTTTCGTTGCCCTCTCAACCCGTCCCTTAAACAGCGAGCCAATAATGCTTTCATGAATGAACTCATCGCCGACCGCCAAATCGCCA
>NVRR01000201.1 GCA_002732675.1 Sneathiella sp.
ACCATGGCGGGCAGCAACCCGATACCGCCGGAAAGATTGGTGGAGCCATAGGAGAAGCGCGGTATTGCATATATACCTTCTTGTCCAATCGTCGCGATGAAAAGTCCTAGGAAGCCGGCGATCCAGCCTTTGATCGGGTCATCGAGAGAGGTGAGCTGCCCCGATACGAGAACACCGAAGACAGCAAGCCAGAAAAACTCAAAAGCACCGAAAGACAAGGCAAATTCGGCCAGCACCGGCGCAATAACGGCCAATGCGATCATACCAACAAATCCGCCGAAGACGGACCCCGTGGTTGCAATGGCCATCGCCGATCCCGCCTTGCCGGAACGGGCGAGGGGGAAGCCGTCAAGGGCCGTGGCCGCATTTGCAGGAGTGCCCGGAATGTTCAGAAGAATAGCGCTCCGGCTGCCGCCATATATCGCGCCTACATACATGCAGATAAGGATGAGGATCGCCTGATCCGCGTCCATCTTGAAGGTTAGTGTCGTCAACAATGCAACGCCAAGCGTCGCCGTGAGACCCGGCAGCATTCCGACGACAATACCAAGCAATGTGGCCCAGACTACGTCAAGCGCGGACCAACTCGTCAGGATTGCGCCTACAGAGGTGGCAATTGAAATGAGGCCATCCATGAATTAAAATTCCCGGTTCAATGACGACCTTAGACAAGGTCAACTGGCCAGAGACACCGTACCCGTGACGCAAGAGGCGTCAGGAGTACGGGTCGTTTCGTCAGATGTTACGGCCGTGTGAAGCCATATTTGGTTGAATCTGTTTTCGTTTTTCCGCCGTCAAACAGCAGAAAAACATTCTGGGTCAACGCAGGCTTGACCGCAGCCTGTGCGGCATCACCGGAGGACGGATCGAGAATTGCACCGCGGTCGGCGGCATAATCACTCAGGGCCTTGGACTTGGAAATGACGTTTGTCCAAACGGCATCCATTGTCTCAATGACATTATCTGGCACATCAGCCGGTGCCCAGATTCCGAAATAGTTGTTCGCGGTTTTAATCTCGGGGATCCATTGTTTGATGGATGGGATTTCGCCATAGCCCTCGATTACCAGCGGCTGGTCCGCCAGCACAGCCAGCGGCACGAGGCGGCCGGCACGGATCATTTCCGTCTGCTCTGAGGCAAGCTGCGTGGTGATTTTGGTTTCCCCCGATACAGCGGCCAGCACTGCGGGCTTACCGCCGTCATAGCTGACATGCTTGTATTTACCGCCGGTTGCCTGAGCAATTGCCTCCATGGCATTGTGGCCGCCCGACGTCACGCCCGCAGTCGCGACCGAGACATCACCAGGGTTCGCTTTCATCGCGGCGAGGACATCACCAAAGTCTTTATAACCAGAGTCGGGGTTAGCCCCAACCACTGCAACATTGGCGATATGAAGGTACAGTCTCCAGTCATCAATCGGAACGTCAAGCATACCAAGAACCTGATAAGCGCCGGCGTCAATCGCAGCACCGGCGGCCCACGTCAGACCATCATGGTCCGCCTGCCAGGCATTTGTCGTGCCGACAGATCCGGCAGCACCAGGCTGATTAACAATGATAACTGTCTGGCCAAGGGCGGCTTCAAGCTCGGCCGCAAGAACGCGCGTTACGCTATCCGTAGATCCTCCTGCAGACCACGGAACAATGATTGTAACCGGTTTATCCGGTTTCCAAGAATACTCTTCTGCTTTGGCCGGCATCGCAAAAAGTGCCAGGGCAGCAAGGATCGAAAGCATGAATTTCATTTTTATTCCTCCCAAGAAATAAGTAACCTGCTGGATACTTATGTAAAGATAAGGATATGTCACGTTTCTTGTCAAGCAGGATTTCACGCGAACATTAGATTGATAAAATACTGGGGTAAATCGATGCATTAGCCCTCGGCAGTGGCTGTTATCGGCGGTTTTCAGGGGGCAGAAAATCTCGAATCAATGCTCTGGAAGAGTTATGGCTACGCCATCTATAAGTTAATCTAGGGATGCCGAAGTATCGGTAGGCCTGAGCGACACTATCAATTTCTTCCGCTATTTTGAGGGCAGAAAACCTACGTTTAACCCTCCCTGTAATCAATTTACATGAAGAGTTCGACGAGATCGCATATGCCTACAGGATCTTTCGCCTACGTAATTTCTCAGTTCATGGTCGAAACCCAATGAGATGGCCTTAAATCCCGCCTCATCAAAGCTATAAGTAACTCCCTATTTGCAATGCCTATTTCTTTACATTGCACCTGACAGGGACTAGAAACCTTACAACTTGCTCGATGGCGCTTATCTGATGTTCGGTTGCTGCCTCCCAAAATTTTTTTACGATTGTATCGAGAGCAAGAAACCTACGATCTGAAAGCAATATGATGACCAATATTGAAGGTATTATCTCCCCCCTCGCGACGGCCTTGGATGAGCGTGGATATACTGTGTTAACCCCGGTTCAAACGGCAATGCTTAACCCCGATCTGAAAAACAGGGATGCGCTTGTCTCCGCTCAGACCGGGTCCGGTAAAACGGTGGCTTTTGGTTTGGCAATGGCGACAACGCTATTGGAAGGGAACGACCGATTTACGTCTAAGGACGTTCCTGTTGCCTTGATCATTGCGCCGACACGTGAATTAGCACTACAAGTTAAAAGCGAAATTGATTGGCTATATGCCAAAACAGGGGCTTCAGTGGTTTCTTGCGTTGGCGGCATGGATTCGCGAACCGAACGCAGAAACCTGCAACGCGGTGCCCATATTGTTGTTGGAACGCCGGGGCGGTTGCGGGATCATATCGAACGTGGCGCATTTAATACAAGCGGCCTTAAATGCGTGGTATTGGACGAAGCTGACGAGATGCTGGATATGGGATTCCGAGAGGATCTGGAATATATTCTGGACACATCTCCCGTTGAGCGCCGGACAATGTTATTTTCAGCAACCGTACCGAGAATGATTGCCAGTATGGCAAAGCGCTACCAACGTGACGCTATTCGTATCAGTACCGCCGCGGAAGAAAAACAGCATCAAGATATTGAGTATAAAGCTTTAACTGTTGCGCCCAATGATCGGCAGAATGCAATTATTAACACTCTGCGGTTTCAAGACGCCAAAAATGCCATTGTTTTCTGTGGTACACGGGTGGCCGTGACTCAGCTTTGCAGCCGGTTGAGTAACCGGGGTTTTTCCGTTGTCGCGCTGTCAGGTGAATTAAGCCAGAACGAACGTACTCATGCCCTACAGGCAATGCGGGATGGTCGTGCGCAAGTTTGTGTGGCCACGGATGTCGCCGCGCGCGGAATTGACTTACCTAATCTGGAACTTGTCATACATGCGGATTTACCGCGAGGAGCAGATTCTTTGCTGCATCGTAGTGGCCGAACCGGGCGGGCGGGGCGCAAGGGCGTCAGTGTGCTGATCGTCCCTTACAACTGGCGTAAAAGAACAGAACGGTTGCTGCAAACAGCCAAGATAAAAGCGGTTTGGCAAAACCCGCCTTCATTAGAAGATGTGATTGCCCGTGACCGGGAAAGGTTCTTGAATGATCCGATTTTGACGGAGCCGGTGAAAGACGACGAAAAAGAGATCGTTAAAGAGTTATTGGAGAATCATACGCCCGACCAGATCGCCGCGGCACTGGTCCGTATTCACCATACGTCAAAACCCGCCGCAGAAGAATTATTGGATCAGGGCTCTTCTGATCCTGGCCGCCCAAGAAGAGAGCGTCAGGAATTCTCAAATGGCGTATGGTTTGAATTATCCGTCGGACGTAAACATACGGCAGAACCACGCTGGATATTACCGATGTTGTGTCGCGCTGGACATATTACGAAAAATGAAATCGGCCCGATTAGAATTCAAGAAGAGAAGACTTTTGTCGAATTGGACGGCGGATGCGTTGACGCTTTCCTGAACGCTCTTGGGCCGAGCCGCAAAATGGAAAAGACAGTTGAAGTCACACGTTTGGACCGAAAACCAGATATTGGTGGGGGCAACGATGGCCGCCCGCGCAGAAGTGATCGAAAACCCCGGCGAGATGAAACGGCAGGCTCCGATTTCAAGGCCAAACCGAAGAAAAAATTTGATCGTGAGGGTGCCGATAAAAAGCCGTATAAACGGGCCGATAAACGAGAAGGTCGTGGAGTGATTGAAACCCGGACACGGGAAACCCCTGTCAAGAAAGACCCTGCTCAGGATCATCTGGATAATGCGGCGCGTGTGTATCGCAAACGCTTTGGTGAGGATGAAAAGCCGGCGGAACGCTTTAAGAAGAAACGGGATAATGCCGGATCGACCGCGGATGTAAAAGGTAACGATAAGGTGGCGACATCCGAGCCTAATAAACGAGATTATGCATCAAAAGATGAACGGCCGACGAACAAGTTCAATCGGGAACCGAAGGTAAAGAAAATCAAGCCTAAAAAAACAGCGGCGTCCACGGACGGCGCGATCAAGGATGGGTTCAGGGCAAAAAAGCGGAAAAAGAAAATCCAAGAGAATAAAGGTTAAAGATAGCGGGATTCTAAGGATAAAAGGACTCGAATGGGGATTATCCGAGTCCAAGCTATCTTCTTCTGACAATGCCCGCTGTCGTTATTTAGTCGTTTTGTCGGATAACTGATGTTGCGATAGGGCATAAAAGGCGATGGCCGCTGCATTTGACACATTAAGGCTTTCGATTTTCGAGCTTATCGGCAATTTCGCCAGCAGATCACATTTCTGTGCGGTGAGCTGGCGAAGCCCTTTTCCCTCTGACCCAAGGACAAGCGCCACATGTTGAGTATTGGTGATGGCAGTCGCCAAAGACTGATCCGCTCGACCATCCAACCCGATTCGCCAATAACCTTTTTCTGCCAGTTGATCCAGAGCCCGCGAGAGATTGCTGACACGGATAATTGGAACGGTTTCTACAGCGCCAGAGGCGGCACGGGCAAGCACGCCCGTGTTGGGCGGTGAATTGCGGTCTGGCATGATAACGGCATCAACACCAAAGGCCGCAGCAGAGCGTAAAATGGCGCCAACGTTATGAGGGTCGGTGACCTGATCCAGAACCGCAATGATGGACGTTGTCTTGTTATCAGCGTCGGGAAGGTCTGCGACGGCCATTTCAGGCAGAGGTGATGGCAGAGCTGCAATGCCCTGATGCAGGGCGTTTTCGGGTAATAGGCGGCTGATATTCTCTTTTTCCAGAATCTCGGGCGCCACTTTTTCCGATATCAATCCCTGGACCACGTTATCGAGGCCGTTCAGTTTTGATTTCGTTAGTACGAGGCGCTTTATCTTGCGCAGTGGATTGCCAAGGGCGGCCAACACGGCATGGTCGCCGTAGAGCCACACATCCGCAATTGCGCTCCTGTCGCTACGCGGTTTGTTGCCGCGCGTCGAAGAGAGGTCTCTGGGGCCGCGATCAGCGTTTCCGCGGCGGCTTTTTGATGGCTTGCTTCTTGTCATGGCAGTGCTTATATTGCGCTTCGTATCCGGCAACAAGAGAGCATTTTCATACGGGCTTCAAAAAAAACGTGAATTCGATCCGAATTTGCGCTTTTTCAGTTGACTTTTTTTGGGAATTTTCGATAGTGCCGGACACCTTTGGCGATGTCGGGGGTGATTGCATGTATGGAGGGGTGCCTGAGTGGTTAAAAGGGACGGACTGTAAATCCGTTGGCTATGCCTACGTTGGTTCAAATCCAACTCCCTCCACCATTCACATGCGGGCGTGACAATTGCCATGGAGCTGGCATTGGGTGATGCGTTACGAGGCGGGTGTAGCTCAATGGTAGAGCAGCAGCCTTCCAAGCTGAATACGAGGGTTCGATTCCCTCCACCCGCTCCAAGCGCACGTCAGCGCTTTATAAACTGGCTGGTAATTAGGTGATACCGGAAGACGGTCTTTCGGTATTTTTGGGCTGTGTAATTTTAATACTTCGGGACGACGGAAAATGGCCAAAGAGAAATTTGATCGTAGTAAGCCGCATTGCAACATTGGAACGATTGGTCATGTTGACCATGGGAAGACAACGTTGACGGCGGCTATTAC
>NVRR01000202.1 GCA_002732675.1 Sneathiella sp.
GCCGCCGTATTGGCAGGCGCTCTCATTATTATGGTTATCAATGAGGTGGCGACCCTCGCTATCCATCCGACATATCCGGAAACAAACGCTTATGCCATTGAAACAGGCGCGGGCGCTTCCTCCGAGGAAGCCTCCAAGGATGTTGTCGAAGGGCCGTCACTGGGCGCTTTGCTGGCGACGGCAGATATCGGCAAGGGCAAGAAAGTTTTCTCAAAATGTAAAAGTTGCCACACGGCAGATGAAGGTGGCGCAAATAAAATCGGTCCAAACCTACATGCTGTCCTGAACCGGGATAAGGCAAGCCATGAAGGTTTCAGCTATTCCACACCGATGGCGAATATGGGTGGCAACTGGTCTTATTCTGATCTGGATCTGTTCCTGAAGAAACCAAGCACTTATATCAAGGGTACAAAAATGACCTTTGGCGGTTTGAAAAAACCCCAGGACAGAGCCCATCTGATCGCATACCTCCGTTCCTTAGGCACTGAGGATGTTCCGCTTCCCCCGGCTAACTAAGCTGATGTTAAGGTACTCATGACAAAAGAGTGCCCACAGGAATTTGTTGATCTGGCCCACCGGCTGGCAGATGCCGCCGGTAAGGCTATCCGCCCGCATTTTCGTGAGAAAATAGATATTATTGGCAAGGCCGATAACAGCCCCGTCACTATTGCGGATCGCAATGCCGAGCTCGCCATGCGCGCCATTATCGAGGCCGAATATCCCGATCACGGTATTTTCGGCGAGGAATTTGGCGAAGTCCGAACTGATGCGGAATATGTATGGGTTCTCGACCCCATTGATGGCACTCATTCCTTTATCTCCGGTAGTCCCACATTTGGCTGCCTGATCGGGCTGACGCGGAACGATATTCCTATTCTAGGGGTCATGGATCAACCGATTTCCCATGAAAGGTGGCTCGGGGCCAACGGCCAGTCGACCCTGAACGACGCCGTTATCTCCACCCGACCTTGCCCGTCTTTGCCCGATGCCTCGCTTTTCGCCTGGGGTGCGGAACTGTTTCAAGGTGATCATGAGCAACAATTTCGGCGGCTCCATCAGGCGGTCAAACGAACCCGCTTTGGATACGACTGTTACGCCTATGGCCTGCTTTCGCTCGGTTTCGTCGATGCCGTCGCCGATTGCGATATGAAGCCCTATGATTATTGCGCCCTTGTCCCCATTGTCGAGAATGCCGGAGGCAGGATCACAGACTGGTCTGGCGAACCCCTTAAGCTGACCACACCGGGCCTGGTGTTGGCCACGGGTGATGCCCGATTACATGACGCGATCCTCCGCCTACTGAATGAACCTCAATAATCCTTTTTAATCTTGATGTTACTGCGTTAACCTCCCATGTTGGGGGTAAGAAATTACGAAATTTAAGTACAGTGAGGTTCATTTATGGGTTACCTAAAATTCGCCGCAGCCGCGTTGGTAATGATGGCGGCCCAGATTGCGGACACGTCTCCTGCTCTTGCCGATGCGGTTAAAACCACCAAAAGCCACGGACTTTCCCTGGCGGGCCCCTTGAAATACGGGCCGGATTTCACGCATCTCAATTATGCTAATCCGGACGCGCCTAAGGGCGGCGATGTCAAACTTTCCGCCATGGGTGGCTTTGACAACCTCAATCCCTATATATCAAGAGGGCAATCCGCCAATGGGCTCGGTCTCACTTTCGAGACACTGATGACACAGCCCAGCGATGATCCAAGCTCCGAATATGGGCTCGTCGCGGAAACTGTTGAGGTCGCTGACGACCTCAGTTTCGCCATTTTCAATATGCGCCCCGAGGCTCGTTTTCATGATGGGACACCGATCACTGCAGATGATGTCATTTTCAGCCTTACCACCGTCAAGGAGGAAGGAACCCCGCTTTTTCGCTATTATTATGCCGATGTGGAACGGGCAGAAAAGCTCGATGATCACAGAGTAAAATTTCACTTTTCAGGGCCTCCCAATCGCGAGCTCCCGCAAATCGTCGGCCAGCTTTTGCCGATGCTCTCCAAAAAACATTTCGAAACCCGCAAATTTGGAGAAACGACATTAACCCCGATCCTTGGTTCCGGCCCGTATCGGGTCAAGGAGTTAGAGCCCAACCGTTATATCACTTATGAGCGGGTGCCGGATTATTGGGGTGCGGAACTACCCATTAATGTCGGCCGCAATAACTTCGATACCATTCGCTATGATTTCTATCGCGACAGCGCTGTTTTGCTGGAGGCATTCAAGGCGGGTGAGTATGATTACCGCGCAGAGAACAGCGCCAAGAGCTGGGCGACCGGATATGATTCTCCGGCACTGAAAGCCGGACTGATTATCAAGGAGGCTATCCCCAATGATCGTGTTGCCGTTATGCAGGGCTATGTCTATAACCTGCGGCGCGGGAAATTCCAGGACCCGGCGCTACGCGAAGCCCTTACCTATGCCTTCGATTTCGAATGGCTGAACAAGAATATTTTCTACGACCTTTATGAAAGGCCGGACAGTTTTTTTGAAAACTCGGTCATGGCCGCAACAGGCAAGCCGACGGAAGCCGAGCTTGCCATACTGGAACCCTATCGGGACCAACTGCCGCCTCGTGTCTTTGGTGAAGCCTATAAGGCACCGGTAAGTGACGGCACCGGTCGTGATCGCGCGCCCTTGCAGACTGCCAAGAAAATCCTTGCCGACGCGGGATGGAAGATCAAAGGAGGCAAGCTCATTGACCCTAAAACCGGTGAACCTCTCACCATAGAGTTCCTGATGTACGATCCGAATAGTCTCAGGATAACCGGGCCACTCATCAAAAACCTGAAAAGATTGGGAATTGACGCGACATCCCGTGTTGTCGATACCGCGCAATATACCGAACGCCTGCGTAATTATGATTTTGATGTGACCACAGCGGGTTTCGCTCAATCCCTCAGTCCCGGTAATGAGCAACGTGAATTCTGGGGCAGTGCTGCGGGCAAACGCCCGGGCAGCCGCAATGTCATGGGACTGGATGATCCGGTTATTGATGCTTTGATCGAGAATCTGATTGCCGCTCCGGATTACGAGAGCCTCATTCCGGCGGTCAAAGCATTGGATCGCGTTCTGAGTTGGAATTTCTTCCTCATTCCACAATTTTACTCGGCAACCGACCGCATCGCCTATTGGGATAAATTTGGCCGTTCTGATATTAATCCGTCCCAAGCACCGGATATCACCAGTTGGTGGATCGACCCGGAAAAAGAAAAGCAGCTTCAGGAAGCCCGCAAAAATCTTCGGCAGCAAAAATAGTCGATGTATAAGGGGAGAGAAGGTAGATGAAGCTGGCTATTGCCCCTCTCCTCATCTTCGCTCTGATTTTGGGAAGTGCTGCAAGTGCGGGGCCGGAACCTCGCCATGGCCTTTCCACTTTCGGCGATCTCAAATACGGCCCGGATTTCAAACATTTCGACTATGTCAATCCTGACGCACCAAAGGGCGGAAAAATCAAAACCTGGGATGTTGATAGCTTTGACAGCGTTAATCCATTTCTTCTCAAAGGCTATCCTGCCGTCGTAAATCGGGATGTCGGCGGCGATCTGAGCTTCACTTTCACCCAATTAATGACCCCGTCTTACGACGAGCCGGACGCTGTCTATGGTCTTCTTGCCCAGACTGTCACTGTAGACGACGAAGGTGGGTGGGTTGAATTTTCACTTCGACCGGAAGCGGTTTTTCACGATAACTTGCCAATTACCGCCGAGGATGTCGCCTTTACTTTTAATATCCTCAAAAAGAAAGGCCATCCAACATATCGGTTACGTTATCGTGATATTGTCGAGGCGAAGGTTCTGGCCCCGCACCTCATTCGGTTTATTTTCAAAGAGAGCGCCTTGATCCGCGATTTGCCCCGGCAAGTGGCTATCATGCCGATCTTATCAAAAGCGTCCTTCGAAACCCGCGACTTTGCCGTTACCACCATGACCCCGCTTTTGGGCTCCGGGCCCTATAAGTACGCCAAGGTCAACCCCGGCCGATCCGTTATATATGAGCGGGTAAAGGATCATTGGGCAGAAAAACTCCCCGTCCACCAAGGACGGTACAATTTCGGCACGATCCAGGTGGATTACTATCGCGATCGAACCATAGCACTTGAGGCCTTCTTCGCCGGTGAGTATGATTTTCGCGAGGAGTTTACGTCGCGCAGTTGGGCGACAGAGTATGACGGCAAGCCTGCCGTTCGAAATGGCTATATTCTACGCGATACTCTGACGGACGACTCGCTCACGGGCCTACAGGCCTTCTTCATGAATACGCGGCGAGAACCGTTTGATGATATCCGGGTGCGCGAAGCCTTTAGCCTGTTGTTCGATTATGAATGGACAAATCAGAATCTCTTCTACGGGCTATACGACCGGTTAGGATCGGTGTTTGAAAATTCGGTTCTGAAGGCGACCGGCCTGCCAACAGAGGTGGAGCTTGAACTTCTGGCGCCCTGGAAAGATAATCTGCCAGAACAGGTTTTCACGACCGAATTTAAACCCTCACAAACCGATGGGTCGGGCAATATTCGCCCCCAAATCCGGGCGGCTCTCGGCCTGTTCAAGGAAGCGGACTGGACGATCCAGAATAAAAATCTGGTCAACGCAAATGGCGAGCAGATGAAGGTGCAGTTCCTGCTCTATGAGCAATCTTTCACCCGGATCGTCAATCCGTTCATTAAAAACCTGAAACGGGTTGGCATTGACGCCTCCGTCCGCGTGATTGATGCCGCAAGTTGGCAAAACCGTATGCGGGCCTTTGATTTTGATATCATCGTCCGCCGCTTCCCGCAGCCTGAAATTCCAGGCGTGGAACAACGGGACTGGTGGGGATCAAATGCCGCTGATATGGATGGCGGCCTCAATATTGCGGGAGCGAAAAATCCGGCAGTTGATGCCCTAGTAGAGGCGATCATTTCCGCTAAATCCCGCGATGAGCTTGTCCCCGCAGCGCGCGCGCTTGATCGTGTACTGATGTGGCATTACTACTTCATTCCGCAATGGTATAAAAATACCCATTTCATCGCCTATTGGGATAAGTTTGGCCGTCCCGAAGCGAATAAACCCGGTTTTAACCGTGCGGTTCTGCATAGCTGGTGGTATGATCAGGCGAAGGCCGATGATCTGGCCGCAAGACGAGGGAAATAGAGTGTGAGCGTTCAGTATCAGGGGGCCATAGTTGTTTAATTATATACTGCGACGCGTACTGCTCATGATCCCGACCTTGTTCGGCATCATGGTTCTTAATTTTGCCGTCATCCAGTTCGCGCCGGGCGGCCCCATTGAACAGATTATTGCCGAAATTCAGGGAACTGCGGTGAGCGCAACGGCGCGTATCGGTGGCAGTGGCGGCGGTGATATCGGCTCCAGCACCAGCAGTGCGGGCGGTCTCGGATCGGAAAGCTCCTATCGCGGCGCGCAAGGGCTGGATCCTGCCTTTATCAAGGAGCTGGAAATCCAGTTTGGCTTTGATAAGCCTGCTTATGAGCGTTTCTTCCTGATGATGAAGAATTATGTAACGTTCGATTTCGGCACCAGTTATTTCCGCGACGAAGCCGTGGTCAATCTGGTCATCGAAAAGCTCCCTGTCTCTATTTCCATAGGGCTTTGGACCACGTTGCTGGTTTACATGATTTCCATTCCCTTGGGCGTTGCCAAGGCCGTCCGCGACGGCTCCCGCTTTGATGTCTGGACCAGCAGTCTGGTGATTATCGGCAATGCGATCCCGAGTTTCCTGTTCGCTGTGGCGCTTATCGTCCTCTTTGCCGGAGGATCCTATTTTGACTGGTTCCCGCTCCGCGGGCTGACCTCTGATAACTGGGACGAGCTGAGTTGGTTTGGCAAGACCACAGACTATTTGTGGCATATTGTCTTGCCCGTCACTGCCCTTGTCATTGGCGGGTTTGCGGCATTGACACAGCTCACCAAGAACTCCTTCCTTGATCAGATCAGCCAGCAATATGTTCTGACCGCCAAGGCCAAGGGCCTGACGGAACGGCGGGTGCTCTATGGCCAT
>NVRR01000203.1 GCA_002732675.1 Sneathiella sp.
CGCGGGCCGCGAGGCCCGTCGGGTGTGATGACCGCAATCTCGCCGCGCTTTATCGCCTTCATCATTTGTTTAATGGCCGCGGAGGCACCCTTGGTGGCGGATCCGCGAATGCTGTCCTGCCCCCAATGCTTGATGGTCCGGGCGATAATCTCCCCGTCGCCATGATGGGAAATCATGACATTAACCTTTGACTTCTTTTGGACAGAGATCGGCATCATCAAAAGTCGCCCATGCCAGAAAGCCAGAATAAACGGTTTGCCTTCCGACATCATCTTATGAGGGGCCTCGCCATTGACGATCTGCCAACGGCTGGTGCGATAAACGAGCCAGATATACCCCGCTGCGATAAAACTAACCGCCGCTTTCGCCCCATCGCTTTTAAGAATTTTCTTGAACACGCTCAAAAATCTTTACTCTTACCTCTGGCTACCGAGGCGTAACGCCCCACGTCCACGCACCGATATATCTTGCCCGCCCGCTCAATTCCAGCGGATTTGGCAAAAAACCTGCCGTCTCAAATGCACAACGGCTGAATTCTGCGCCTTTTCTTCGAGGCGGGATTGCGGCGGCGGTTAAAAATCACTACGCTTTAGGCCATAAAATGAAAAAATAATGTCTTGCCGCGTAAATATCAATGATCGGACATGTCCATGAATTCAGAAACCCCCATTAAAATTCGCTCGACTGCCTGTCCTCATGATTGCCCATCGACTTGTGCCCTGGAAGTAGAGAAATTGGGCAGCCAGAAAATTGGCCGTGTTCGCGGCGCGGCGGATCAGACTTACACGGCAGGAGTTATCTGTGCCAAAGTCGCCCGCTATGCCGAGCGGACCCATCATCCGGATCGACTGATGCACCCGCTCCGTCGTGTCGGGGCCAAAGGCGCCGGGGAATGGGAGCAGATTTCCTGGGATGACGCCCTCGATCACGTCGCAGATGAGTTCCTGAAGCGCGAAGCCAAATTCGGCGCAGAAACCATCTGGCCATATTATTATGCCGGGACCATGGGGCTTTTACAGCGTGACAACATCAATTGCCTCCGTCATGTGAAAAAATATTCGCGGCAGCATTCAACTATCTGCACAACATTGGCACACAGCGGCTATATGGCGGGCGTAGGCATCCTGCATGGGACGGATCCGCGGGAGATGGCAAAATCTGACCTCATCGTGCTTTGGGGCAGCAATGCCGTCCATACTCAGGTTAATGTCATGACCCATGTGACCCGTGCTCGCAAGGAACGCGGTGCCAAAATTGTCGTCATCGATCCCTACCGCAATGCAACAGCGTTGAGCAGTGATATACATCTGATGCTTAAACCCGGAACCGACGGGGCTCTGGCTTGCGCAGTGATGCATATTCTGTTCGCCGAAGACTTGGTCGATCGCGACTATATGCAAAAATACACCAAGGGCGCGACCGAACTCGAAGAACATTTAAAGACGCGAGGGCCCGAATGGGCCGCAGAGATCACGGGCCTCAAAGTTGAAGAAATCTACGAATTCGCCAGATTGTTCGGTCAAACCAAAAAATCATATATACGACTAGGGTACGGGTTTTCCCGCAGCCGCAATGGCTCCGTCAATATGCATGCGGCCAGTTGTCTCGCAGCGGTTACTGGCGCCTGGCAATATGAGGGCGGCGGCGCGCTTTATAGCAATAGCGGTATCTATCATTGGGACAAGACCTTGATTGAAGGCACCGACGTCACGGATCACTCCGTACGGATACTGGATCAATCGCGGATCGGACCAGTTCTGACCGGCGACAAACGTGATCTCGGCGATGGCCCGCCCGTCACCGCGCTCCTGATCCAGAACACCAATCCCATGGATGTGGCACCGGATCTGGGCAAGGTTCATAAAGGCTTTGCCCGCGAAGATCTGTTTGTCTGCGTGCATGAACAGTTCATGACGGAAACCGCGAAAATGGCAGATATCGTGCTGCCCGCCACGACATTTGTCGAGCATGACGATTTTTATCAGGGTGGCGGTCATAATCATATCCAGATGGGCCGGAAAGTCATAGAGCCGTTGGGCGAGTGCCGCTCGAACCATGATGTCATCGTTGCACTTGCACAAAGGCTGGGAGCCGAGCATCCGGGATTGCAAATGCCTGCCATGGAGCTCATTGATGAAACCCTGAAGATATCGGGATGGCCAGACGCAAAAAGCCTTGAATTGACCCGCTGGCATGACTGCCAGATCCCGTTTGAAGAGGCCCATCATCTAAACGGCTTTGGCCATGCGGACAAAAAGTTTCACTTCACACCGGACTGGTCAAAGATCGGCCCCGATTATGAAGGCATGCCAGCCCTTCCCGATCACTGGGATGTCATCCACAAGGCAGACGCCGCGCATCCCTTCAGGCTCGTCACCGCGCCAGCGCGAAACTTTCTCAATACCTCCTTCACCGCGACGCCAACATCGTTAAAGCGTGAAAAACGGCCGACCGTGATGATCCATAGCGAAGATGCGGCCGCCATTAACACGGCAGAGGGCGACATTGTCCGCATGGGAAATGACCTGGGATCCCTGGTCATCCATGTCCAGATTTTCGATGGCCTGCTACCAGGTACCATCATCGTCGAGGGGATATGGCCCGGTAAATTCTTTATTGAGAAAGTCGGTATCAACCTGCTCATCAGTTCTGAGGCCGGTAAACCCGCAGGCGGCGCTATCTTTCATGATACGGCTGTCTGGATCCGGCCGGAAATGTAACCGTTATTGGCCATCCGGTTTCGGGCAAAAAAAACGCGCTATCCAGTAGCCCTCCCAAAGGACACTTTATAAGATTTTCATCTTATCGTGGATACTTCTGTATGGGGAAGCGTATCGATTTCTGGGCAGGTTAGCCGTTAGAGCAGGCCCAGTGTGCGTAGCTCCGCGGCCATTTCTTCGGTGAGCTCGCCTTCACCCTCTGCGTCATCGGTCACATCCTGAACGATGTCTCGCAAATCACGCGGCGCATCTTCGTCTTCCAGATACCGCCAGCCCTGATGTGGATTACGGGAGAAAAGTTCGGTTTCTATCAATTCCGGATCAAGGATCACGCCGCATTTCTCACCTTCGTGATCGAACAGGCGTTCAAGTGCTGTCACCCGCTGACGCGCCGCAATATGCCCCCTGATAATCCAGAATACAGATCCGCCATCGAGAAGTTCTGCTTCACGGGTCGGGCGCAACTTTGCAACATGACATAAATCACCGGCTATGAGCCGCCGTGATTGGCTTGAGCGCAGCTGATCGACGGTCGACGTGCCGATGCTGACAATGAGAAGATGTACTGACATAACACTTAGATACCCCAAATCACCCCTATTTGTCCAGCAATTGGGGAAAAATCATTTCAGATCAACTAATTAAGCTTGTTTTTCAATGCCCGGGCGACGTTAGAAACCGGAATACGCCCCAAATGATCGGAAATAAACCATGCCGTTCTCACCAGCTCTTTCAGGTCAATGCCGCTCTCGATCCCCATCCCGTCGAGCATATATACCACATCTTCCGTCGCCACGTTCCCCGTGGCGCCTGGTGCATAGGGACAGCCACCCAGTCCGGCAACGGAGCTATCAAGGCGGGTGATCCCCATTTCCAGTGCCGCATGGTAATTGGCCAGCGCCTGACCATAGGTATCATGGAAATGGACGCCGATGACCTCTATTGGAATAACGTCAGCCACGGCCTCAATGACCTGCTTCGTGCGGATTGGTGTGCCAACGCCAATGGTATCGGCGATGGAAATCTCGTAAGCGCCCATATCATAGAGTTTTTTTGACACATCGGCGACGGCAGCAGGCGTAATTTCCTCAGCAAACGGACTGCCAAGGGCGCAGGAAACGCTGGCGCGATAGGGAATGCCGTCTTTCTTCGCGGCGTCGGTTACGGGGATAAATCTTTCCAGACTCTCGGCAATGGAGCAATTGATATTCTTCTGGTTAAACATTTCCGATGCGGCACTGAAAATCTCGATTTCATCGGCCTTCGACGCCACCGCGCCTTCATATCCTTTCATGTTCGGGGTTAATACGGCGTAAGTAACGCCGCTGCGGCGCGTGAGTTTGGCCATCACATCCACCGTATCCGCCATCTGCGGAACCCATTTTGGCGAAACATAACTTCCCGTCTCAACCGCCGTAACCCCGGCGTCAACGAGCCGTTCAATCAGCTCGACTTTTATGTCACATGGGACCAACTGCTTTTCATTTTGCAAGCCGTCGCGGGCACCAACTTCAAAAATGCGGACTTTGGATGGATAGGACATTAGTCTTCCTTTACGTCAAGTCGGACAAGGATGGCACCGTCTTCCACCTGATCCCCGGTTTCAAAAAATATGTCCTCGACAGTGCCATCTGCGGCGGCTGTCAATGTATGCTCCATTTTCATCGCTTCCAGAACGATCAGCGGATCGCCCTTGCGGACCTCAGCGCCGGGTTCGACGAAGACCTGGATGATTTTACCCGGCATCGGCGAGACAATTGACCCTGCCCCGGCATCTTCGCCGCTTCCTTCAAATTCATCCTGAACCAGAACAAATTCGACCTGGCGACCATTTGAGATAACCGTCACCTTGGACCCGTCGACCACAACTGCGGCCGACAATTTATAACCGTCCAAAGTCGCCGACAGATCACCTGTGTCGCTAAGAACCCCTTTTGCGTCAATGCGTCCCGAGGGAAGATCCAGTTTAAAACTATCTTCCCCATAAAATACTGTAACCGGAACAATCTGGTCATTTATACTAAATATAAAGTCATCATGGCCAGTATCATTGAGGCGCCAGCCACGCGTCGTATTCCACGGTGAATACGGATCAGACGACATTTTTGCGACCGCGTCGAGATTTGCCTCACGGACGATCAGGATATAAAGAACCGCCAGCGCGATATCCTGATCGCTTGCAACAGGGGGTTCCGGAACAAGATCATCCTTAAACCGATCAATAAAGCCGGTATCCAGATCCTTGGCCGCAAAAGCCGGATGGGCCGCAATCTTCGCCAGAAAATCCAGGTTCGTTGTCACCCCGGCAATTTGATACCCGCTAATCGCTGTTTGCAACTTGCGAAGGGCTGCATCCCGTGTCTCATCCCAGACAATCAGTTTGGCAATCATGGGATCGTAAAACGGGCTTACTGTATCCCCTTGCCGTACACCCGTATCAACACGCACCGTTGCATTGGTTTCGGGCGTTTTCAGGCGGAGCAGTTTGCCTGTGGCCGGAAGGAAATCGTTGGCCGGATCTTCGGCATAAAGGCGAACTTCAAACGCATGCCCCGATATCGCAAGGTCGGCCTGAGTGCAGGGAAGCGCGCCGCCCGCCGCAACTGTCAATTGCCAGTCAACAAGGTCTTGACCAGTTATCATTTCCGTCACTGGATGTTCCACTTGAAGGCGTGTATTCATCTCCATGAAATAAAACGCATTTTCGTCCAAACCATTCGTAACATCGGCAATGAATTCGATGGTTCCGGCGCCCACATATCCAATGGCTTTCGTCGCCGCCACAGCGGCGTCCCCCATGGCTTTACGCATGGTGTCAGGCATATCCGGCGCGGGCGCTTCTTCGATTACCTTCTGATGCCGCCGTTGCAGCGAACAATCACGCTCAAACAAATGAACGGCGTTACCATGACTATCGGCAAAAACCTGGATTTCAATATGGCGGGGTTTCGTGAGGTATTTTTCGATCAGAACGCGGCCATCGCCGAAGGCCGACTGTCCCTCCCGGCTGGCAGAGGCCAATGCCGCCGAAAACGCCGCCGCGTTATCTACCTGACGCATGCCCTTACCGCCGCCACCGGCGACAGCCTTGATCAGCACCGGATAGCCAATTTTATCGGCCTCGCGGGCCAATATGTCAGGATCCTGGTCCTTGCCATGATATCCCGGTACGACGGGAACCCCCGCCTCGACCATCAAGGCTTTCGCCGCATCCTTTAATCCCATGGCCCGAATGGCCGAGGCTGGCGGGCCGACGAAGACGATG
>NVRR01000204.1 GCA_002732675.1 Sneathiella sp.
CGCACGGTGGCTCGCTTCGGGTTTTTGCCTGCCGGGCGGAATCTGACAAATATCCAGCGACCGACGGACTGAAGCATATCCGCGCCAAGGAACAAGCAGCAGGCCTTGATACGGTTGACGCCTATCAGAATTTCACACCGAGGGTCGAGCATGTCCGCCGCACCCTTCTGGAATTCCTGAAGACGGCAAAGGCCGAGGGGAAAACCGTTGCCGCCTATGGCGCCGCCGCCAAGGGCAATACGTTGCTTAATTATTGTGGCGTTGGCATGGATTTGATTGATTTCGTTGTCGACCGCAACCCTGAAAAACAAGGGACCCTCCTCCCCGGCAGTCATATTCCGGTCTTTGAGACCGACAAAATTTTCGCAGAAAAGCCCGATTACGTGCTGATTTTACCGTGGAATCTTGCGAGCGAAATCTCGGCTGATATGAAGGGCATCAAGGAATGGGGCGGGCGTTTCGTTATTCCCATCCCCGAAGTTAAAATCCTCTCATGATATTCTCGGCAACTGACATTCCCGGTGCTTATCTGATCACGCCCGAGCGCCACGAAGATGAACGTGGCTTTTTCGCCCGCAGCTATTGCGCCGAAGAATTTGCAGATCACGGCATTGCCTTTATCCCGGCCCAAAGCAATATTTCCCATAACAAACAGGCCTTCACTCTTCGCGGTATGCATTTTCACGCGCCGCCCTATGAGGAGACAAAGCTGGTGAGCTGCAGTGCGGGTCGCCTGTTTGACGTTGCCGTCGACCTCCGCCCCGCCTCTCCGGCCTATAAAAAATGGATAGGGTTTGAACTCAGCCCGGAAAATGGTCTGGCCTTCTTTATTCCCGCTGGCTGTGCCCACGGTTTTTTAACCCTGGAGGATCACACCAACGTTTTCTACCAAATGAGCCCCACCTATACACCCGGCCATGACCGGGGCTTTCGCTGGGACGATGAAGAGATTGGCATTGACTGGCCAAGGAAGCCGCAGGTTATGTCAGACAAAGATCGCGCATTTGATAAGTTTGGCTCAGAAAATGGATAGTGGGGCCGCAAAAACCTGCTTGGTAACCGGTGCGACCGGGTTTGTCGGGCGGCCGACAGTGAAGGAGCTTTTGAGTAAAGGTTGGCGGGTTATCTCGATCTCTCATTCTTCGCCGTCTCCAATCCAGCATGAAAACCTAACGCATATCACGATGGATTTACATAATACAGATGATGTCGCCGGTCTTTTCAGTGACTACCGTCCAAGCCATCTCCTACATCTCGCATGGGAGGCGACGCCGGGGAAATTCTGGCATTCGACCAATAATTTTACCTGGGTTTCAACAAGCGCCCATCTGCTGGACCAATTCGTCGCCAACGGCAGGGAAAAGGCTGTACTCGCGGGTTCTTGCGCAGAGTATAAATGGGAAAATGAAACCCTCTATGAGGATGTATCTCCCGTCGATGGCGACACGTATTATGCCGCCTCTAAACTGGCATTTAAATCTCTGGCGGGCGTTATCGCGAAGGATATTGATCTGGTATGGGCCCGTATTTTCTTTCCTTATGGGCCAGAAGAAGACAGCAGCAAGCTCATCTCTTATATTTTTCGGGAAATTTCCGCGAACCGTCAGCCGTCAATTCAAACTCCTGATCGGGCCGTGGATTTTATTCATGTCAACGATGTTGCTTTGGCCTTTGAAAAGCTGCTTTCTGCTAGTGAAAACGGCACCGTAAATATTTGCTCCGGCATATCCCTTTTGCCTCATGAGGTCGCCATAGAATGTGCTAGGTTATTGGGGAGAACAGAATTATTAGGCGATTTACTTACGATTGTTGCCCGCACTCAAACCGATGTATCTATTTGTGGGAACAGAAAAAAACTCTCAGTAGCAATGAACGGAACGAAACCAGTATCTTTGGCAACAGGCCTTCGCACATATTTGTCGCTAGATGACTAGAACTATGATGCGTAGATACGGCTATTTATCATCCTGTTTTCGTAAAATGAAAACAACTTCATCGCCTGAAGTCATCATGTGCTGGAGACGGAAATCCAGGTCGCATTTTTCTTTTAAACTAGTAATCATTTCTACCATCGCATCTGTATCCCATACATGAAAGTGAATGGAATAATCATCTGAAATTAATTTATCAACCAACGCCACCCGTTCGGCTTCTGTCTTCCACGCGAGATTGCCAATATCCTCAAGTTCCACACATGTAACAAATTCTTCGAAATGCTGTCGTTTCGAGCCCTCTGGACCCTCGGTAAAATCGCGATACAAATGAGCAAAATCTGTTACCGGACGATCGCAGTCAAATGTTTCCTCCTTGTTAGGAACAGCAAGGAATAAAACGCCTCCATTTTTCAAAACCCGATGCACATTTTGAAAGAAAAGCAACGGATTCTGAAAATGCTCTACGACATGGTTAGCGATTACAAAATCCTGACTATTATCAGGAACCGGATCCAATGTTTCCCCATTTGCAACAATATCAGGAGCGAGCACCCTATCAGCTGGCATTTCAGGATAGCTAGCTTTCAGTTCTTCGATTGAAAATCGGTCGACATAACGAACCTTGGCGTCTGGGCCAATATCCAACGGCCGCCCTAACCCCCCTATTTCAATGCCTTCACCTTTGATATAACGGGCAGACAGTACCATGCGATTATGGCTAACAATTCGTCCCAGTCGTTTAGAATAGTCCTCTGAAAGTCCGAACAAATGCCGCATAAAGAAAAGACGGACCGAAGCTGGAATTTTACTTCTTAAGCGAATTGACATTCATTCCTCACTATCAACATGTTCGGTCCACGCCGTCATCGTCCATTAGCAAACACACGCAAAATAGTATGAACTACTCTATAAGCGGTGCAGGAGAGCGAAGCGAATAACCACGATCTTGTTACAGGCAAACTACGATGTGATCAAGTTGAAAGCAGTAAGACGCCTCCCTTCTTCCGCTATCGGTCTTTAGGGCAAAGGGAATGATAGTTTAGGCTGCAAAATTGAGGCTCATTTATTGCCAAGAAGACATTACTTGTTTATAGAAGAGCGACTGGACTCTAGGAAAATTAGACACCTTAGCTAAACGGATATTTAACGTGGATATTTCGCGCGATGGAATAAAGCAGGCAGTGATTGAGGCTGGCTCTTCTGATGAAGAATTTTTTCATTTTCCTGTCAATGAAAACGGATTGTATCTTCAGCAGGACCCTGACGAATATGCCGATTTTGTTCACTATATGGCGACGCAAGCGAGGCCGTCGAAATTTAGTCTGGATATCGGGGTCGCTTCTGGCGGCCAAACGAAATTTCTGCGGGACTATTATCCCATTGAAAAGACAATTGTTCTGGATATTGGTGAGCATGAGGCCTTTAGACACTGGGCACGGATCAAGCCATCTGTAAAAACCAAGTTCGTCCTTGAACTGATTATGGATTCCCATTCCAAAGAGGCACGCAAGGCGCTCCTGCCCTATCAGGGGCAGATCGATTTTACCTTTATTGACGGCGATCATAGCTATAAAGGATTGATGCAAGACATTGAACTTGCAAAAGAAATCGTCAAGAAAGGCTGCATATTCGTGCTGCATGATACGGGCGCCGTCCCGGACTGTGTGCGTGTTTTTAATGAACTGCAAAAAGATCCGGATTTCGAATTGTCAGCGAATTTCGATAGCCGTTTCGGCATTTCAGTCTGGAAATATCTGGCAATTAACGGCCCGAAAACCGGTTGGCGCAAAAAACTGTCGAAACTACGGGGCTAGGAGCGGATAGAAGGATGGCGTTTCCCTCCATCGCCGTCGTGCATTTGATCAGAAAATCCAATGGAATTGCTCCGTTCAAGGATTTTCTGCAATCCTATCATCAGCATAGAGAGCCGCTGGAACATGATCTGGTACTCATCTTTAAAGATTTCGACCTTGATGAGGATACCGACTATTTATCACTGCTGAAAGACACCCCATTTGTCCGATATGATTATGCTGGCGACGATGGGCTGGATATCGGACCCTATAGTGCCGTTGGGCAACAGCTTGACTATGACTATTTCTGTTTTTTGAATTCCTTTAGCCGTATTGAATGTGATAACTGGCTCACCCATCTTTATACCGGCCTAACGGGATCGAAAGACGCCGGGATCGTTGGCGCATCGGGAAGTTGGGAGAGTAGTTCTGAGACAGACCCTCCCTTCCCAAACCCTCATCTTCGCACCAATGGATTTCTCATCTCCAAAGCCATTATGGCGCAAATAGAGTTTATTCCGATAAACGGTAAAGACGACGCCCGCATAATGGAATCAGGGAAATGCAGCATCACACGACAAGTAACGGCAATGGGGATGCTGCCCTATGTTGTTGACAGTGAGGGTAGTTGCCTCCCGATAGACGACTGGCCCGCAAGTCTCACTTTCAGAAGCGGTGATCAGCAAGGACTGATGATAAGCGACAACAGAACGCGCACCTATCTGGAAGGCGACGCTTGGACACGAGAATACCTATATGATCTTGCCTGGACAGGAAATCCGTCCAACGCGAACCCTTTCAAGCGTAAACAGCTAAAACACCGTTTGCGGCGGTTCTTTCGCGTGCGACGTAACTAACGACTAGAAAATTTTTCTTTCAGCCAGTTTCGAGCGACACGGCGTAATTTCTCGGTGCGACCATTTATATACGCGGGCATGCTGACAAAGATCAGGGCCCTTTGCATCTGGGTAAGATCCGCACTCTTTTTTGATCGTCGGCAATAGCTGAGGAAAGCCGAAAGCAGCTTGATCTGTTCATCTGAGGTTTTTGGTCGCCAGCTTACATGCGACTTCCCGGTTTCCATCGGATAAAAGCAGGTGGCATTGGTTCCCATAACTTCACCGCGGATAAGAAAGCCAAATAATAGAAGGTGATCCCACGCCCAAACGAAAGGATAGTTGGCGACAACATCCCGAATACGCTCCGAGACGATTTCACGGCGATATAACCCGTAGAACCAGCCAGGATGAGAGGCCAATAGCTGACGCCTCAATTTGAATATTGACGGAGAATCATAACTCTGCAGATAGGGTTTTTCGCCCGAAATACTGCCGTCCATTCGCGTCCGAACAATCTTTCCGGCGACCAGATTACAGCCGGGATTTTGTTCAATTTTTTCCAACAAGACGCTGACATAATTCTCATCGGAAAGATCATCATAGGATCGCCACAGAAAATATTCACCCCGGCAAGCCTCTGCCAGTAAGCCGAAATTCGGCAAGGGGCCGACATTTCTATCCTGTTGAATGAGCCGAATACGCGGATCCGAGAAGCCTTTTATAATCTCGATCGTGCCATCCGTTGATCCATTGTCCGAAATAACGATTTCGATATCCTGATAGGTTTGATCGAGGATGTTCTGGATCGCCCGTTCGATATAATCCGCACCGTTATAAACAGGCATGCCGACAGATACTTTTGCCATTCATTTGTCTCAATACTAAAAACTGGCGTCTAGATTACGCGTGTGCCCAGCGATTTCCTATCAAAACCCGCAAGCTTTTTATAAGCCGTCGCGACTTCCTCAAGGACGTAGGTTGGAATGCAGCTATGGGTCTCACCGCAGGCGCCCGGGCATTGATCTTTCACCATCTGCATGACCTGCTCAGGGCCGGTTTGGCGGTTGGCGAGGGTGATGCGTTTTGTTGTCTCCAGCCGTGCGGATTGATAATCAAGAAGCGCCGCTTTGATATCCGTCGCCGTCTCCAGAAGATCAGCAAAGGTCATGGCGTCGAGCACGCCTTGCGACACACCGTTGGAGCCATTGGGATACATGGCATGGGCGGCATCCCCCATCAATGTCGCGCGACCAAAAGACCATCTTGGCACCGGGTCACGGTCGACCATGGGGAATTTATGGATCGACATCGCATTTTCGAAAAGCGCCTGAATATCCAGCCAGCCTAAATTCCAGTTTTTGA
>NVRR01000205.1 GCA_002732675.1 Sneathiella sp.
GGAACCAGCTGGTCGGGTCAGATTAAGGCTGTTGGGGAAGAATCAATCTTTACCCTGTTTACAGGCGCAATTGTCGTTGTCAATGAAGGCGGGTCGCAGACGTTGACGATTGCCAATCAGTCTCTTGTGGTGACGAGTTTTTCTTCCCCGCCGAGCGTTCCCTTTATTTTGACCGGGGAACAGCTTTTTAATATTTATGGGGACGCGTTGAGGCTGACCAATCCTGATTGGTTCGATGACGAAGACAATTTTGATCTGGATAAAATTGCACCCGAAGCAGGCTCACGCCGCGCTGACCACGGTGGCGGCGCAGGATTCGATGAAGCGGCCGTACAGCTTGAGGCTGGCGGAGTGGATATTGGCGGATTACTCGGCTCTGGTGATTTGCTGGACGGGACGCAGCTCAGTCTGGATAACTTTGAAAGCATCGAAGAGCTGGTTGGAATGGGGCCGCAGACGAAATTGAGTGTCAACGCCATCATTGACCCGGAATCCGGTAATCTGCAGGCTTTCGAAGTCGTGATCAGTCTCGACCAGCCAGCACAGCAGCCGGTGACAATTACCTATGAAATTCGTCCCGGCACAGCAACTGCCACTGATACCGGTCTTCCGGGTGACGTTGACTTTATTGGGAGCGGAACCGGTACGCTGATTATTCCGACTGGGGAGATGTCGGGCAGTTTTTCGGTCGGCGTTGTTGATGATGATGTTATTGAAGGCCTCGAGGTTTTTATTGTCCAGTTGACGGGCGCGGATTTTGCCGACATCAGTCCGGCATTTAGTTCAGCAGTGGTCGTCATTCAAGATGACGATATTGGTATTGTATCCCTCGGTAACATAACGGCAGGTGGGGTTGCCGCAAGCGGCAACGTCATATCCGTAAATGAAGATGCGGGGTCTGTCTCTATCGAGTTAGTACTCGATAAAGCCCTTGCACCGGGTGTTGACCTGGATATCGATTACGTCATTACGGGAAGCGCTACTCAAGGCACGGATTATACGACCGACGCCGTTCAGACAGCTACTTTTTCCGGTGGCACCACCGGCCTTCAACCTGGCGCCATCGTGTCGATTGTGATCCCGATTGTTGACGACGGTATTTTTGAACCAGCGGAAAGCCTGACGATTACGTTGCTGAGTGGATCTAGCAATGTGGTCATTGATGGATCTGTTGGTCCTATTACCATCAATATTGATGATGACGAGCTTCCGCTCGGTTTTGAAGAGACAGAGATCGTGTCATTGCAAGAATCCGTGGACGGGGTGGAAGTTGAGAATGCCTCTCTCGGTGTTACAGGCGGCAGCGGTACATATACAGGCATTTCTTTTGACGCGGTTCAGTCAGATTTTGAAGCGCTTGGCCTGACATCTGGCGGGGTGCCCGTTCTGCTGTCAATTCCGCAAGCGAACGTACTGGTCGGAACGGTCGGCGGCGAGAGCCTTTTTACGGTTACGCTCAATGCTGACGGCACCTATTCAATGTCCTTGAGCGGTGCGATTGACCATATCGGCTCAGGCGGGGAACTGCTTTCTCAGATCGGATTTGACCTTGCTTTTACAGCAATTGATGAAAACGGATCGACGGCGGCGGGTGTAATTCCCGTTGTTATCGTTGACGACGTGCCCATCGCGATGCCGGATGAAATAGAGCTGCTGGCTCCCGAACTGTCCGCCTATGATATCGTTTTTGTCATCGATGTGTCTGGGTCCATGTTGTCTCTGGTCGCGGGCGGCACAGGAAATCGGATCGATGCTGTAAAGCAGGCATTTTCCAGCGTTCTGGATGAATATGCGGCTATGTCACGGGCCGTCAATATTAATATTATTGCCTTTGCCAGTGCGTCCAGCGTCGTTTTTTCTGGAATCTCCATTGCAGACGCGCAAGCCTTTATCAATGATCCGTCAAATCTGGTGCCGGATGGCACGACGAATTACGCTGCGGCGGTTGCAGATGATGCAAATGGGGCGCAGGGCGTCCTTGAAGATAATCTGGCGAATTCTGATATCTCCGGGTTTAATCAGGTTGTCTATTTCGCCTCTGACGGGGCCCCCAGTACGGGGTCGGGCGTTCCGACCGATGGCGGCAATCAATGGCAGCAATTCGTCGACAGCAATGATATCGAAGTTGTCGCTGTTGGCATCGGATCAGGCACGGATACGGTGGAGTTGGCGAACGTCGAAAATTTCGGGGAAGCTCCTATTGTGGTCACGGACCCTAACGATCTAGAGGCGACGTTGGTGGGTAATATTCCGGTGGTTGAGGTAGATAATGTCGTGACCTCCGGGTCTATCGATTTACCGGGGGCCGATGGGGGCACCTTGACGTCGCTTGTTTACGATGCCGTCTCCTATGACGTTCCGCTGAACGGCGATAGTCTGGAAGTAACCACCAATCTGGGAGGCATGATCAGCATCAATATGCTGGGAGATTACGTTTATACGGCCCCGCAGACGGCGACTCCGGGAACAATTGAGAGTTTTGAGTATTTCCTCACAGATGGCGATGGTGACGTCAGCAGTGCGGTGCTTTCCATCACCTTTATTGAAAATAATGCGGGCTCCCTGCAGGCATCCTCCGCCTTCGCGCCGCTTGACGGTGCTGGATTTGATGGCCTTTTTGAAGGGACAGGAGCGGATGATATTTTAATTGGTACCCTTGGCAATGACCTGCTGCAGGGTAATGGCGGCAATGATACTCTGACAGGCGGTGAGGGGGCGGACAGTTTCGTGTTCACGGCAGAGGACGCAGGCCTCGTTCATATCACTGATTTTGATTTGGATCAGGACACCATTGATCTTGACCAGATATTTGACAGCATTGGCCTCACTCTGGAGCAACAGGCGGGTGCCCTAACGGTATCGGAAATAAACGGGATGGCGGCGCTGACCATTGCGGGCGCCGAACCGTTGACTATTTTCTTCGATAATTTTATCAGTCCAGATCAGCAGGTCATTAATGACATCGCTAATAGTTTGCGCGGGGACGAATCCTAAGAGCCGGAATTTATCCTTTTTCGCGTTTGCGAACTTTGAGTTCGTTGATTTTCCGCTTTTCCCAGTCTTTCAAGTTGGGGCCTTTGCCGAAAATCCGAATGGCGCGCAAGCCCAGGGCAAAGGCAAAGCCCATGGTCGGCCATAGGAACCACCAGTAACCAGGCGATGTCCACATATTGATGACGAATAAAAGCAGGATGATCGCGCCGAACATCATCGCCTGACGGTAAAACCCGGCTTGCCGCTTCACAATCGCCCGAATTTCCGCATCATCCTCATCTGTTTCTGTCGCTGCTTTGGCTGTCGACAGATTTTGAGGTTCATCTGTCAGAGACAGCGCGTAAACGGCGACAGGTTCGGCAATATTCTTGACCGTCTTGTTTCCCAAAAATTCGAAGGAGCGGGGGAGCTTGTTCTTTACTTGGTCAAACACGGAACCGGAGATACATATGCCGCCGACTGGTGCAAGCGCCTCAAGGCGGGAGGCGACATTGACCCCTTCGCCAAAGATGTCATCTCCTTCGATAATCACATCGCCCAGATTAAGCCCCACCCGAAAGAGCATCTTGTCATCGGATGGGATATTTTTGTTGTCTTCATTGATACTATTCTGAAATTCGACGGCGCATTGCACGGCGTTTACGACGCTGGCAAAATCCGCGACGATGCCATCTCCCGTCATATTCACAAGGCGCCCGCTATATTGTGCCAGAAAATCGCTGAAAATCCTGCGGGTCTCCTTCAACCGATCAAGGGTCCTGCTTTCATCACCATTCATCAGACGGCTATACCCGGCGATATCGGCGCAGAGGATGGTGGTTAGTTTTCTGTCCTGTCGGGAGTTCATTGAACGGTGTCCTAGTGGTCAGAGGCTGTTAGGAATTTATCCTCGAGGCCTGTCGAAAAAGCCAGCCCTTCCGGTGTCAGGACAATTTCTTCTTGCCAGCTATCGCGGACAAAGCCCTTGCGGGCCAGCGCCACCCAAACGGCGGGATTGTTCAGGCCACTGGCATCCTTGGCAGAGAGCACAAATCCGCCCACATGCATATGATTGCCGTGGGCATGAGGCAGCTGGGTGATGCGAGTATCGTCTGACCCTTCAACCGCCGATGAACTTTGGCTGTCTTTCGCGAGAAGCTGCAGGAGAACGAGTGTCTTACTCTGCAGGGGATTCAGTTTCGGTTGTTTTGTCATGAGTACCTTGAACATAGGTTATAGTCGGGACCCTATATTTTAGCAGTAAAGTCGGCGACAGCTTTGCCGATTTCATCGGGACTGTCTTCTTGAATAAAATGCAGGCCCTTCACGGTAACCTCGGTCTGGTTTGGCCAGGTGCGGCAAAAATCCCGCTGTGGACCGATCAGGATGGACCCGGGATCCGCATTGATGAAAAGTTTTGGAATATCCGATTGCGCTAACCAGGCTGAATAAGCATCGACGATTTCGACGACGTCCTCTGGCTCTCCCGCAATGGGGATCTGTCTTGGCCAGGTCAGAGTTGGACGGCGATCTTCGCCTGGTTTTCTGAACGGGCGGGAATATTCGCGTTGCTCCGCCTCATCCAGAGGGCGGATGATGGAGCCAGGTAGGACCCGTTCGACAAAGATATTTTTCTCCAGAATAAGCTCTTCCCCAGCCGGACTTCTGAACCCTTGAAAAATCTTGCGCGCCGCCTCGGGCCAGTGATCCCAGCTTTCAACCGAGCGGACAATGGCCTCCATATAGGCAATGCCCTTCACGGCATCCTGGTTTTGATAGGCCCAATCGAAGCCGAGCGCCGACCCCCAGTCATGAATGACGAGGGTGACGTTCTGCTCTACTTCCAGATAGGCCAGCAGATCATGAAGGAAATTCCGATGTTCCTTGAAAGTATAGCTCTCGGCAGTGCTGTCCGGTAGTTTCTCGGAATCTCCCATCCCGATCAGATCCGGTGCGATCAGTCGCCCGCGGCCCTCAAGATGAGGCATGACATTCCGCCATAGATAGGACGATGTTGGATTGCCGTGGAGGAAAACAATCGGATCGCCCTCTCCCTCCTCGATATAGGCCATTTTCAGGCCACGGATAGTCGCAGATTTTTTCTTATATTTTGTTGCCGCTGTCATGATATATCGTCTCTTTTCGATTGGTGCGCCTTTTCCCTGAACCGGATCATAACGCGAGAGACAGTGATTGCACAATACTAGAAGAGGCTAGGCCGTAAAGTCAGGACAGCTTTGGTTTGACATTCCGCTGATAAGAAGTAACGACCTTTTTGACATCGTCCACTGTCAGTCCGTCCCGTTTGAGTACAGCCAGAATCACAGGATCGGACAGTAGATCCGATAAGGCGGGCTCAATGTGTTTCTCTATGGCGGATGCCATGTCTACCTCCTTTGCGGGCTATCGGGTTATTAAAACGATGGCATCTATCTAAAAGAAAGCTGAGTCAGATATGTGACAGCAACCGTACCTTTTTAAGAAAAAAAAGTGAAGAAAGCGCTAACGACCGCTAATTTCCCTCATCATCGCCTTCATGTTTGAGTGTCAATTTTTTGTGGTCCAACTCGCTGTCCTTTTTACTGCGCTGCTGATCTTCTGCGTTTTTTGCCGCCTTTGAGCGACCAAAGCGGGCGCGATTATGACGGGCCTTGGCGTCGGCGCCTTTCCGGTCCTTTTGCTTACGAAACTGGTTTAAATTGACAACGTCACCCATGTTTATCGTCATCCTTTGGTACAGCTTTTACGCTTATCCTTATATAGGGTCCAGAGTCTGGTTTCCTATACAAAAATGAGAGAGTTATTGTACGGGCGGCATTTTCTCCAGCAAATCTTCCAGTACATATAGGCGGATAGCGCTGGAAAGATTTCCGGACCGGCCTGTGTCGATATCGGTGATAAGTCGATTGATACTGACACTTTTATGTTCTGCTATGCCTTTCAACAAGTCCCAG
>NVRR01000206.1 GCA_002732675.1 Sneathiella sp.
AGATGCAAGTTAAACTTCGGATCGAGAACGTTGTACCAAGACGCATGGTCCACGAGTTTTTTAACCACACCTGTATGGATCTGGATACATCCGTGATTACCGACAAAGACCATAATCTCGCATTCGCGGTCGCGCGCCATTTCAAGGACCCGTCTCGCGGCGTCATTATTGCACTGAAAAGCGAAATCCGACCCGATTTTTGTTAATGCCTGGGCTCGTCCGACTTTGAATTTTCGGAGCATGGGGTGGAAGTCGTGAGTGTCTTTGAGGTTTTCCCAGGCGGTGCGGAATCCTTGCCAGTCAATTTCTGAATCCGGTCTGTCCGCCGCTTTTGATGCCGCATGTTCAATTTCGATTGACGCACCCTGTTCAGCATGGCGATGCTTTGTAACCAGATCATCATAAGCGGCCTCGTCGGATTTGTTGGTGATATAAATCTTGTGAATGGCCTGACCGGCGGCATCAAAAAATTGGAGGCTTTTGCGGATCCCGGTTGGACTTGGTTCCATTGCGGCAAAGCAATATTTCCACTGCGCCATGAACATGCGAATATCGATGTCCGGATTAACAAATATACCCGTCTTCATCGGGCCATGCTGAAAGAAACTGGCGTTTTCATAAACACCCTTGCGCTCATGTACGCAATGCTCGTTGCGGGTGAGCGCCATCACTTCGCCGAGCGAGACCACGTCTTTTAAGATCGCCTCTGCATCATCGACAAGCCGGACCGCCTCGGTACCAACACGGGCCGCCAGCAGCTCGCCTTCGGAAACGCCGAGTTCCGCCGCCGCATTGCGGGCGCGGATGCTACCTTGTTCCTTTATCCGCTCATACCCGTTTCTGATTTCTGCTGGCGACAGCTTCGCCTTGATGGACATTGATTCATTCATAATATTTTCCTGTTTTCTATTGAATAACGAAATTCACCGGCACACGAACCCAACTGACAACGGCATTCCCGTTGACACTTGTCGGCTCGAATCTCCATTTTTTGACAGCCGCCACCGCCGCCATATCGAGTAGCCGATAACCGGAGGAGTGGACGATTTTCAAATCTCGCGGAGTGCCGCTTGGCAGCACTTTCGCATGTAGCAGTACTATTCCTTGCTGACCCATATCCAATGCCCGGCGCGGATACGATGGTGGCACCTGATGACGATAGCGGGCTTCATGGATAACCGTCGCCTCATCCTGGCCAGCATCGTGGTTACTCGCGGGTGTTGCCGAGGCCTGTATTAATTTTGCCGGTGATTCAACCAGCCGTTCTTTTGGAACATCAAATATTTGGGCCAGCTTTTTCTCGGCAAGTTTCGGTGCCGGTTTAACCTCCCGCGGTTTGATCTCCAACGGTTTGGTCGCCAGCTTGATAGGCCTGATCCGGGGCAGGGGCGTCGCTTTTACAAGCTTGTCGGCGGCAGGCTCAATCTTTGGTTGAGGAATTTCGGGAACCTCAGCAACTTTCTCTGCCGAAAACGGGGTCGCCACGAACGATCTAATGCGGGCAGGCATAGATATCGGTGGCGTCGACTTTACAATCTGCCTCTCGGGCGGAGGTGACGGCGCCGGCCTTGCCAATGTCATAAGATTTACCTGCAGGACCGGAACCTCGAACACCAATTCCTGCTGAGTGTTGAGATGAACGAGAGAGACAAGGAAGATATTCGCGCAGACCGAAAGGGCGAGATAGACAAGCCATCTCCCCCTCTGGTCCACCTGAGATGCGAATGCCGATACTACCATTTATAGGAAACCCTGACATTATAGCTCCGGCCCTCGTCAAGGAGGCTGGCAAAGGTGGTCGTGTAGGCTTTGTCGAGGATATTCGAAACGCCGAGATCCAAAGTCAGGGATTCAAGTCCCGGATCGCTCGGATTCCAGCGATAGTAAATGTCATAGACTGAGTACCCGGCGGTTGATACGTCCGCACTTCCGACTCTATCATTGGCGGCGGCAAACCGGCCCCGCACGCCGAAAATGCTGTCAATTTCATTTGCCTTGTATGAAAGTTCACTGACCAGCGTGAGCGGCACATTATTCGAGAGATACTCGCCCGTATCCCGGTTCTCTGCCTCGACATAGGAGAGACCTAGTTTTGCGGTGATCGGATGCAGCTGATATTCCCCATCCACCTCAAATCCGGAAAGCCGGGCATTCGGAATATTGACAAATTCTGTTGTCCCGCCGAAAACGTCGACGTCCTCTGTAATAAAATTATCGCCTTCACTGATGAACCAGGATCCCTTTACCAGCATCTGGTCTTTTCTGGCGAACACACCATTGAAGTTTATCCCGGCGCCCACTTCAAAAGTTGTCACTGTTTCAGGGCGAAGATCAGGATTGGGAACAAAGAAGTTGTCCGGGATGGGTCCGCCGCCCGGGAAATGTTGACCGGACGCGTAGATTTCCGTCAGGTTTGGCGCCCGAAAGGCCTGGGCAAGGCTGCCGAAAAACATGAGATTGTCGTTTGGCAGATAGCTGACCGAGAATTTCGGCGATATCTGGTTCTCATTTTGGGAATTACCATCGTGATCACTGCTTCGATAGGAATCGAACCGCGCCGCCGGGATAATCAAAAACCGGCCCATGGAGGTCTCCAAAGCCACTTCGTCCTGTAGGTAAAAACCATAATTGGTCGCGTCAGCATTCGGCACACCGGGGCGCGTCCCCCCGTTCGTCGTGGTCCCGGTCTGATCATCGTGATAGACTTCGACACCATAAGAGAATGTATGCAGCTGGGTCTCGCTCGCGGTGAAAGTCGTCTGATTATCCGCTGTAAAACCGATCGTATTCAAATCCCGCGTTTGCACCCGCCCGGCATTCGTTCCGGTCAGATCTTCTTCGCGTACAGTCGTATCGTTGTAGTAAAGGTGGAATTTCGGATTCAGCCAGCTATTACCGGGATCTTCAAACTCGTAATAGAAGCTATATTGGTTGTCATTGATCGTTTTATCGACAATCGGGTTTTCGACAGTAGTCGCCCCGCCGCCATTGTTGGGCTCTGTCCCATCATTGTGAAGGCCTTGGTAGCCGAATTTAACGGTGTTGAAATCGTCAATACTATAGCCGATTTTGAAGCTGCCCGAGATCAGGTTATTCTCTGAAATAAGCTCGTTGCCGTCGCCCTGCTTGATGTTACCGGAGTTGCGAAGCGTGGCTATGCCGATTATATCCCAGGCATCGCTTCGGCCATAGGCCGACAACACCGGCGAATATTCTTTGCTCGCTGTCCTGTATCCCATTGATGTGTAGAAGCCTGAGGTTTCACCCGGCGCCAACATGTCGGCGGCATCTTTGGTTTCAAATGCAATAACGCCGCCGACAGCGCCGCCGCCGTAAATTGCCGAGGACGATCCCTTGACAATATCCACACTCTTCAAAAGCGACGGATCGATAAAGAAACGACCATCATGGGCCGCTTCAAAATTCTGTCGCCGCCCATCTATCAGGGTGATGATTGACTCATCGTCAAATCCGCGGATAGAGACCGTTTGCCCGTTGCGACGGGGGCCGCCCGCGACTTCCACACCCGGCGTGAATTTTAGCAAATCGCCTGTATCTCCGGCCATTGCAGTACCCGGCGCATCCGGGTTGACCTTAGATGTCATGGCCGGCACTTCAAACGAGGATCGCGGACTGCGTGTCGCATAAACCGTGATCGTGTCCAGCGAGACGGCGGGAGGGACTTCCTTTTCCTGCGCAAAAGCAGGAGAAAGCATAGTCGTAGAGAAAAGCACGCCCAGGCAGGCGCGCGGTAATATCTGTCGCATAGCAAACAACTTTCTTAGGGATTAGTTGCGTTTGCTGGCTGCCTGGCTATCGTTTACCGACTGGCTGGGTGGCGGGCTATTAGCTTACTTTGTTAAAATCAGTTTTCCGTTTCCGGTGAGCCGCAATTTGTATTCTTCGCTGTCATGAATGATTTTTAATTCCCGGCCATGCAAAAACAGATCTTTGCTGTGCAGGACATTGTCGACGAGCGACACCATTCGCGTACTGCCGCTATTTCCGTCATTTCCAGTCGGCATTTGTCAAACATTCCAATTACAAAAAAAAATACAAGAAGCGTACTCCTTATTTAATAATGATTATCAATTGCGAAAACGAGAGTCAAGAGAGTTTTTGCGAATGATTATTAATAAAGTTGTAATGGCGCTGTTTGTTTGTGGCAGGCGCCAGAATGACGTCCAATTTGCGCCTGATGACCATGACACAGCGTAAAAAACAAGGCGTCTCTGTGCTTGGTGGGGGGATCCGGCCTACGCATTTTGTCGGAATTCTTACCCTAAATATGCCGCTGTCGTTCTGCGCCTCGCCATCTCCGCTATGCACTATTCAGCCATGTATTTTACGATCTTTAGCCTCAACGGCTATGTAACGGTAACGCCGATACTCAGCAAAGATCGCGGGCGCTTATTGTCGCGCTTTGTGACAAACCGTTTCGAAAATCTGAAGATTATGGGCATTTACATCGAGCTTTTGACGCGCAAAATTATCCGAGGATATTGGTACCGTTTTATGGAGATGAAGGAGGAAATTCCATCATTATTCCACCAGACCTAATATCGACGATCGCAGAGGGTGGACTTAATGCCGACTGCAAGAAACTTGTCCGGGACCATCCTGATAAAGTCGAAAAACTAAGGGTTGGTAGCACTGCATATATTTCTGACGGTATATCATAGATCTATAGCCTGGTAGCCTCGTCTCTAGCCTTAATCCTGTACCAGGTTTCTGCACCGGTCCAAAGGGTTTGCAATTGACGGCAAATATGCTGATTTAGTTCGTACAAAACCGTCGCAGGGTTGGCAAAATTTGATATCCTTCTTGGCCTCTATCAACCGTTATCATAACAAAACCTTAAGTTCACCCATATATCACGTCCTCAATTAAGGGCTGACTTGAGGTGAATTTCAAACCTTCATCAACGGTCATTAAGGAGAGTGCTGTTGACGCCATATCGGCGTGAGTGGCGGAGCTGGAAATGACCGACACAGAGCGCTCGAATTTTGCCCATTCGCCTGTTAGTGGATTGAGAAGATGATTGGCATCTGACCTTGAGGAAAAAGGGCTGCCATAGCCACCGGACGTCGCAAGCGCTTTGTTGGTCAAATCCACCGTCGCCGCGATGGTTTTTCCGTCTTTGGGCGAAACGATACCGATGCGCCACGGTTTGCCGTCGGCCGTGGCGCCCAAGGCATAGTTTTCACCAAGAGACACCAGAACGTTAGCAAATCCGGCCGACTTCAACAGAGCCGCGACCCGATCCGTTATATAGCCTTGCGCAACGCCATTTAGTGTTATTGCCATTCCAGATCTAGCGAATTCAATTCTATTCATCGTCATTTCGATCTGAGATGACCCAATATTCTCCAGAACCGCCTTGATGACGGATAAGTTAGGACCGGAAGGATCCGCTTTTTCGCTCGAAAAATGGGCAGCGTATAACATCCATAGCGGCTGCATTGTCACGTCAAATAAACCCTTTGTCTGCAGGGAGAACGACGTTGCCAACGACAGCAGCTTCAAAAATTCGATGTCAGGATTATCCAGGTACCCTTGCGCATTCAGTCGGCAAATCGCCGAGTTTGGCTGATAAAGGCTGAAGAGATTTTCCAGCCGATTAATTTCCTGCTGGCACCTAACAAGCTGTTGCTTCGCCCATTCGGGATCTTCATGAAATAAATGGATCGACGCTTCCGCGCCGAGAGCGGCTCCGGTCCAATGAACCGGCTGCAAAGAGGTCTTCATTGCGACAGCGGTGCCGGTGAGTGCGGATAAGGTGCCGAATGCGCCCGCTGTGATGATGACACGGCGGCGGGTAAGTCCTGATGTTGATAATTGTTTGGTCATTTGCGCTAA
>NVRR01000207.1 GCA_002732675.1 Sneathiella sp.
GATGGCGCCAATCACTAAGGCGATAAGTGCGGAGCCGAACAGAGCCGCCAATAACTGGATATAGCCGTTCTGCATCCATTCCATGCCGTCTTCAAAGGCATGGAATGCACCGATTCCGACCATATAGGCACCAACACCGATATAGGCGGCATGGCCAAAACTGACCATGCCGCCATACCCAATGAGCAGATTGAGGCTGAGGGCGGCGATTGCCAGAATCAGCACGCGGGAAATGACACCGGTGTAATAACTATCGCCGAGCCAGCTGGCAATCCAGGGCGCCAGGGCAAGGGCGATCAAAAGCCCCGTATTGATTAACGCGCGCGGTGACGGCCTCATCCGTTCACTCCTTTTGGCGGAAACAGGCCTTGCGGCCGAATTGCCAGCACCAGCGCCATCAGGATATAAATCAACATCGATGAGATGGCAGGGGCAGCCGTTGCAGCGCTCGCCTCACTGAAAAATATATCCAAAATTTCCGGCAGGAAAGATCGTCCAACGGTGTCAATCAGCCCGACAATAATTGCCGCGATAAAAGCGCCCTTGATCGAGCCAATGCCGCCAATAACAATCACCACCAACGCCAGGATAAGAATGCCATCGCCCATGCCAATTTCGACGGAAAGAATGGGTCCAGCCATCAACCCGGCAAGGCCCGCCAGCGCGGCACCAAAGCCAAAGACCAGTGTAAATAGGAGCCGGATATTAATACCCAGCGCGCCGATGGTTTCGCGGTTACTGGCGCCTGCGCGGATCAGCATCCCGAGTTTGGTGTGGGAGACAACAAGGTAAAGGAGTCCGGCCACCAGTAGCCCCATGCCAATGATCGCAATGCGATACACCGGATAGGGCACGCCCGGAATAATCTCGACTGAGCTGTTCAGGAGCGCGGGCAGGGGGATATCAAGGCCAATGGGACCCCAGATCAAGCGGACAAATTCATTAAAGAACAGGATCAAACCAAAGGTCGCCATAACCTGATCCAGATGATCGCGAGAATAAAGATTCCGAAGCGCGATGACTTCGACAAGGATGCCCAGAATAAATGTCGCGGGGATTGCCAGCAGTGCCCCGATCAGGAACGAGTCGGTCCAGGCGGTAAAGGTCGCACAGAAATATGCGCCCATCATATACAGCGATCCATGGGCCAGATTGATCAGGTCCATGATTCCGAAAACCAGGGTGAGCCCGGCCGCCAGCAAAAACAAAAGTATACCGAGCTGAAATCCGTTTAGTACCTGTTCCAGCAAAAGCAGCCAGTTCATTCAATCACCTTAAAACGATGTGGATAGTCGGGGTTCTGACCCAAAGGAGAAAAGACGCGTAGTTCTGTAGCTACGCGCCTGATTTGGTTTCCGCTAAAACGCGGCTATCGCACTACCACGACATTTTACAGTCTTTTGCATAGACGTCTTGATGGTCTTTATAGACAACATCGACAATTTTGGTTGTGTAAACACCGTCCTTATCTTTTCCGACTTGCCGCAGATAGAAATTCTGGATGGGCATATGGTTGTTGCCGAATTTGAAATCCCCGCGAATGCTGTCAAATTCCGCTGCCCGAAGAGCCGTCCGCACGGCATCACGATTGCTGATATCGCCACCGACTTTTTCAACGGCACTATTGATGAGCATAATGGAATCGTATGACTGCGCGGCGTAATGGCTGGGATAACGTCCATATTTGGCTTTGAAGTCGCCGACGAATTTTTTATTGGCTGGATTATCCATATCGGGTGACCAGAACATGGTCATCAGGCTGCCGTCCGCCTGTTCGCCGACCCGCGGGAGGCTAAGGGAATCAATGGTGAAGACCGTATAGAGCGGCACGGTCTTGGCAAGCTCGGCTTGTGCATATTGCTTCATAAATTGCGCACCATGCTTGCCCGGATAAAAAACAAAGAGCGCATCAGGTTTGGCGGCACGCACCTTGGCAAGCTCGGCGGAGAAATCCAGTTGCGCCGGGAACTTGGTCATATCCTTGCCGACAATATTGCCTTTAAACGTCCGCTCAACGCCGGTGACCATATTCTTGCCGGCCGCATAGTTGGGCGCCATGATATAGAGGTTTTTAATGCCACGCTGGTTCAGGACTTCGCCCATAGCCATTGGGGTTTGGTCATTCTGCCAGGAGGTGGAAAAGAAGTTTTCGTTGCAGAGTTTACCCGCAACCGGGCTTGGTCCAGCGTTGGAGCTGATCAGGAACTTATCGTTATTAACGACACTTTTATAGGACGCCAATAAAACATGGCTCCAGATATAACCAGCGACAAAATCCACATTGTCCTTTTTGACGAGCTTATCGGTTTTTTGCTTGCCAATTTCCGGTTTGAAGCCGTCATCTTCGTAAATGATTTCGATATTCTTGCCGGCCATTTTGCCGCCGAGATGTTCTATCGCCAGATTGGCAGCGTCGCGCATGTCTTTGCCGATGGCACCGGCGCCGGTTGATAAAGTTGTGACGAAGCCAATTTTTATGTTATCTGCGGCCGTTGCGACGCTTGGCACACCCAACAGTGCCAACGCAGAAACAAGGCTGATGAATTTCCTGTTCACGATGGATTCTCCCTCTGCTATCTCGGGGATTAAGGTCGTTCCCCGTTCAATTAAGCAGCCAATAGATTAGGTATTTTTTGGCGAAGCGCAAAGGGTTTGTTTGAGAAGGAGAAGGCTTTTTTCGTGCAAATTATTGTGATGTCGCAGTTTTTCGTGCTACGCGCGTTCCCGCGGATGCAGATTTTCCGAGCTAACTGAATGCCTTGAAGGTAATCATGGTGAAGGTATCTTTGATATTTTTCAGGGTTTGAATCTGTTCATTGACGAAATGGCCGATATCCTGATCATCGTCAAGATAGCATTTCATCATCAAATCATACTGGCCGGAAATGGAATAAACTTCGGAGACTTGTTCGACGGCTTCAACAGCCTCTGATGCCACATCATAGGCGCGTCCAAGTTCACATTTCACCATGATAAAAATTGTTTTCACCGGACATTTTCCCTTACTTGGTCAACGCTTTCCGGAAAGGAATTTTGAAGAATGCCGGAACATCCTTGCCGAGGCCAAGAACCGGTGTTTCATCTTCGCGGTTATACCGGTCGCGCCGTGGTCTTGCAGGTTGTTGAGTCTTTGCGACCGCCACTGGTCGTTCTTGCCGCGCGGGTTTTTCACGGACTGTGGGTGCTTCCTGTGTTGTTTCGGCAGGCCTGCTTCTCGATCGACCGCCCCGCGGTGATCGTGCCGGCCGTTTTTCACGTTCCGCAATCTTGGCGGCTTCTTCGGCAATTTCGTCCATGCCCTCAAGCTTAATCAGCGGAATTTCTTTCCCGATCAACTTATAAATAGCGGCCAGATATTTATCGTCTGCCTTTGTCGCAATGGAATAGGCGTGTCCCACTTGTCCGGCGCGTCCTGTGCGGCCAATGCGATGGATATAATCCTCAGCATGGGAGGGGACATCGAAATTAAACACATGGCTCACGGAATTCACATCAATGCCGCGGGCGGCAACATCTGAACAAACCAGCAGGCTGATCTCGCCGCTTTTAAACTTCGCCAATGTTTCCATTCGAATGCTCTGGTTCATATCGCCGTGAAGCGCCCCGGCGTTAAAACCGTGTTTGACCAGCGAGCCATGAAGGATATCCACATCCTTTTTTCGGTTGCAGAATATAAACGCTGTTTTGACATCGTGGCTTTTCAGGAGTTTTCGAATGGCGGGGCGTTTTTCGGTTTTATGAACCGTAATCATCCCTTGCGTGACCGTCGACGCCGTCGCTGTTGGCAGTGAGACAGCAATTTCCTTCGGATTCATTAGGAATTTGTCGGCGAGCTTCCGCATTTCTTTCGACATGGTGGCCGAGAAAAACAGGGTCTGACGGAGCGGCGGCATCAAGGATACGATGCGCTCAACATCCGGAATAAAGCCCATGTCCATCATCCGGTCAGCTTCGTCGATCACCAGAGTTTTGACGCCGTTCAACAGAATTCCGCCACGTTCGAAATGGTCCAGAAGCCGTCCCGGGGTCGCGATCAGAACATCGACACCCTTGTCGAGTTTCGATTCCTGGTCGGAGAATGAGACGCCGCCTATCAGTAGCGCCATGGAAAGGTTACTGTATTTCCCGTAGTTTACAAAGTTTTCCGCAACCTGAGCCGCAAGCTCACGTGTTGGCTCAAGAATGAGCGAACGTGGCATCCGGGCCTTGGTCTGTCCGGAGGCGAGGATATCGATCATCGGAAGGGTGAAGCCAGCTGTTTTGCCGGTGCCGGTTTGCGCCGTCCCCAATACATCCCGTCCCATGAGGACATACGGGATAGCTTTTTCCTGGATGGGAGTAGGGGTGTCGTAGCCTGAATCCCCGACTGCTTTCAAGACTTCCGGGCTCAACCCGAGATCTGCAAAATTCATATAAAAATAACTACCGTCAATTAAGTATAAAATGTTTGTAAAACACAGGGCAATCTAGTGATATCACGCGTTCTGTCAAACTTTTCCTGCGTTTTTGCTAATAAAACAAAGAGAAAACCGCATTTCTTCATCTAATCTGCGTATTTTTAAGTTACCAGTTCTCATGCGGCTGTTAAACCGTTAGAATTAAATGACACTCAGCAAGGAATCGTCCGTATTTTAACGTAAGCTAGAGAGAAATGACAGAAAAACCTTCCCTCGTCCTGGTTCCCGGACTGCTTTGTACAGCAGATCTATGGCGTGACCAGATCATTGCCTTTGAAAACGACTATAATATTATCGTGGCGGATCATACGCTGGATGACCGAATGCCCGCGATTGCTCAGCGTTTGCTGGAAGCCGCGCCGCCGAAATTTGCCCTTGCCGGGCTCTCGATGGGGGGCTGTATAGCATTGGAAGTCATGCGACAAGCGCCGGATCGGGTGACCCATCTGGCTATTATGGATTCTAGGGCTGTTGTCGATTCACCTGAGGAATACAAAAAACGTCAGGATTTTGTGAAACTAGTTGAGCGCGGGACGTCTTTTAAAGGCGTGACAGAAAGTCTGCTGCCGATATTGATCCATCCGTCCAGAATGCAAGACGAAGACTTGAAGCAGCGTATTTACAAAATGGCCGATGATGTTGGAAAAGAAGCATTTATTCGTCAGGAAACGGCGCTGTTAGAGCGTGTGCCGCTTACTGAAAGTTTGCAGTACATAACCTGTCCAACACTTGTCCTCTGTGGCGCCGAGGACAAACTAATTCCGGCACAAGTCCAGCAGGAAATGGCGATTGAAATCCCGACGGCAACATACGAAGAAATTTCCCACTGCGGACATCTGCCGACTATGGAAGCACCTGAGAAGGTTATCGAATATATGCGGGGTTGGCTAAGTCGATCTGTTGCCAATAGTAATTAAACGTCAATATCCTGAACGAAACGGGCATTTTCCTGAATGAAGGCAAAACGAAGTTCCGGCCTTTTGCCCATCAGGCTCTCGACGCGATCCGCTGTTTCGCCAAACTCTTCCAGCGGGACCTCGACTTTCAGCAGCACACGGTTCGCCGGGTTCATGGTGGTTTCTTTAAGTTGTGCCGGCGGCATTTCGCCAAGGCCCTTAAAGCGGCTGATATCTATTTTACCGCGTCCGGAGAACTCGCTCTCCATCAATTTGTCCTTATCGGCATCATCCATGGCGTAAAGGGTCTTGCCGCCTTGTGAAATTCGATAGAGCGGCGGCTGCGCCAGATAAAGGTGTCCATCCGTAATGAGCGCGCGCATTTCCTTGTAAAAGAATGTCATCAATAACGACGAGATATGGGCGCCATCCACATCCGCATCGGTCATGATAATCACTTTGTCATAGCGGAGGTCCTCATTACGGT
>NVRR01000208.1 GCA_002732675.1 Sneathiella sp.
TATCCGTTTTTGCCACGAGGTTACGACAGCCCGCTGGTCGAGTGAAGACAAACTATGGAGCCTGGAAGTAACACGCAAAGATACTGGCGAAACCCTATTTTTTACCTGCAATTTTCTCTGGATGTGCCAAGGGTATTATCGTCATTCAGAGGGATATATGCCGGAATTTCCGGGCATCGAGCAGTTTAAAGGGGAAATCATCCATCCGCAAACATGGCCCGAAGACACTGATTATAAGGATAAGAAGGTCGTTGTCATCGGCTCTGGGGCGACGGCGGCGACTTTGATCCCGGCGATGGCTGAGGAGTGCAGCCATATCACCATGCTGCAGCGCTCACCGACCTATTTTTCGGCGGCGGCAAATCGTGACGAACTCGCTGATTTGCTGCGCTCGCTCGATATCCCTGATGAATGGACCCATGAGATTGCCCGTCGCAAGATCTTGCAGGACCAACAAACCATCACTCGCCGCTCTTTCGACGATTCGGAGGCTCTAAAGCAGGAGCTTATCGCCGGGGCGAAGCAGTATCTGGGGCCAGATTTCGACGTCGAGACCCACTTCACGCCGAGCTATCGGCCCTGGCGGCAGCGCCTCGCCTTCGTTCCCAACGGTGATCTATTCCGGAGCATCCGTTCGGAAAAGGCATCGGTGGTTACGGATCAGATTGAAAGTTTTACCGAGACAGGTATCCTGCTCGCCTCCGGCCAGGAGCTAAGCGCCGATATTATCATCACCGCCACCGGCTTCAATATGAATGTGCTCGGCGATATCGCCTTCACCATCGATGACGTGCCGCTCAATTTCGCTAACTGCTGGGCGCATCGAGGCATTCTGTTTTCGGGCATCCCGAATATGGCCTGGGTCTTCGGATATCTCAGGACCAGCTGGACCATGCGCTCCGACCTTGTGGCGGGATTTGTCTGCCGCCTCCTTAACCATATGTCTGCGAAGGGCGCGAAAATGGTAATGCCGCACTTGCGCGAAGAGGATAAAGACATGCCGGAGCTGCCGTTTGTCGATCCTGAAAATTTCAACGCAGGCTATCTCACCCGCAATATGCATCTGATGCCCAAGCAGGGTGACCGCGCGCCCTGGATATTCAGCCAGGACTATTATCGTGAAAAAGATGAAATCCCTGCCGCTGATCTAGAAGATGGCACGCTGGAATATCGGTAATCAGGTCATTGTCCTATGTCGGATGACAATAGCGGCGTCGATTGGGCAAGGTTGTCCCGACAGGCAAGAAAAACGGTTTTCGTCATGCGTTGTCGTCGGTTTTTGAATGAACGGGAACGCCGGTCAAAACTTCATAGGCCTTGACCACCGCAGAATCGTCCAATTTACCGTATCCCATGCTCGACGCGCCGAGTAACATTTGATGCGCCGCCGCACTAAGAAGGTAGCGGTGCATTCAACTCGCTTCCGGTTTGTAAAACCAGGCCCAGGTCTTTGATAAAAATATCAACCATGGAGCGGGGTGTATAATCATCCTCCAGAATATGTGGTACGCGATCATTGAACATCCAGCTTTGACCAGCCGACGTTGAGACAATGTCATAGAGTAACTTTGGATCGCATCCGGCACGGGCGCCAAGCGCCATCAGCTCTGCCGCGGCCACCAGGTGGACACCGGCCGCCAGTTGATGAACTACCTTATAGGTTGCTCCCATACCGGGTTCTCGTCCGACCCTGTGCGTTTTTTTCGAAATAGCCTCCAGAACCGGAGCTACCATGTCAAAAGCTTCTTGGTCCCCGGATGCCATGACGGAGAGAGTTCCAGTCTCCGCACCAACTTTCCCCCCCAGAAACCGGCGCATCCAGAAACGTCAGCCCTGCGGCAAGAACCTGCTCACCGAGCGATTTGGCCTCCGAGGGGGCGACGGTGGAGCATAACATCACCGTCGCGTCTTTCCTCATCGCCCCAAGACCAACTACTCCGACTGAATAACTATCTGCCATCCTGACTCTCCCAACTATTTTTTAACTGCTGCTTCTCCCCGTCCTCCGACGGTAGTGAGATTTTCCGCGGTGACGACCAAACGCCTAGGATGCATATTTCAACACGATCACGAGGTCCATGACATTGGTGCCCGTTGGACCGGTAATCAGCTGATCGCCTGTTGTCTTGAAATACGTGCCTGCGTCGGCGGCGGCGAGGTATTGATCTGCTCCTGGAAGGCGGGTGTAACTATGGCCATCAATAATTGCGCCAGCGGCCTCCGTGACGCCATCCGTTCCGTCAGTGCCGGCAACAAGGCAAAAAATATTGGGCTGGCCTTGAAAATATTTGGCCAATAATAAGGCGAGGCTTTGGTTGCGACCGCCTTTGCCCGGATTTGGGGGTAGTTTGATTGTCGGCTCTCCCCCAAAAATATAGATGCCATTGGTCCCGCTGAGACATTTCGCATAGATTTTCTCGGCAATAACTTCCACATCTCCGTACAGGTTCTCGTCATTGGCAATAACGCGCAAGCCCTGCGCCTGTGCCGCCGAGGCCACCGCATCACGCGCCACCGAATTCGAGGCGACGATCCGGCACGAGTAGTCGAAGTCGCCAGATTGATATTCGCCGATGCCAGAGCCAATTATTGAAATATCATCACCCGCGACATCAGAAATAGCAAAGACCTGCACATGGCATCCTTTAAAGCAGCTCAGTAATCTCCCCGCTTTAATGGATGAAATAGCTTTGCGCCGTGCATTGATGGTGCTTATATTACTGCCGTCGGAAAGGCTGGTTTCAGTCAGACGCAGCAGATCGTCATAAGTATTGCCATCCGACAATACCTCTGCCAGAGAAGATGCGCCGCCGGACACCAGCATCAGCAGCCTGTCAGATGAGCCGCATCCTTTAACCAAATCCAGCGCAGTCTGTCCGGCAATGAGCGATGTCCCAGAAGGTGTTGGGTGGGTGCTCTCAATTATCCGTATATGGGACGGCAAAGACCCTGTACCCGGACTATGTCCCTCCTTGGTTATGATCAGTGCGGGGACGTCCTGTCTGATGCTCTCACTCAGCCCACAATACATTGAATAGGCTGCCTTGCCGATGCACAAGATTGCTGTCGGAACCTCAATTGGTTGAGATTGGCAGGCCTTTGCAACAGCTTTTTCACCGAGAACGGATTGGACACCCGCCTGAAAAAGAAACTTGATCGTCCCGATGGAACTCGTTTGTTGCGGCATTTCTGTTTCTCGACACAATAAAATACCTATACAGGTATTGTTGGGGACGTCTTCAAAAGATGACTATAAAGACTATTCCTCGCGAGCTGAATTAAGTTCTCCCAATTATTTACCACGGCCCCTGACCCTGGCTAATCTATAGAGCTAAATGATCTCATCTTCATCTAGCAGAACGTCCCGTTTGTAATTCTCTCGCCTGCTTCATTGGTCAGCTAAACAGGGCTCGCCATATAGCGGAAATTCGTTAGTGCCGCGAGAAAGCCATTACCTTCAGGCAACATAGCGGCAGTGGTAGCATCTTTCACAACGGCGACCTCAAAACCCTGTCCCAATAATTCACGCATATGGGACTCTGTACAAAGATTGGCGGGCATACCGGATAGGATTTGCCTCCCTGTTTGCTTTCTAAAACACCGGTTAATATTATATATATAGGAATAAAAAAGTCAAGGTTCTGACTTTTGCGGAACAGCTTCGAGAAGCGCCAAAGCTGCAGGAACTCAGAAGCAGAGGGATTAATGTTCTGGAAAATATTGATCTGAATGGAGACCTGTCGGCAAGCTCCGGCCTGCACCCTAATTTAACGGAAAAATAGCCGCGCCAAAAGTACTGGGTTTTTCCGTTGGCGATCGCATGTCCAGCGCCAGGAAAACTCAAGAAAATTCCTCTGCCAATACCCTTTACGAACCATTCAAACAGGATAACGCTGTTTTATGCCGACAATTCTGCCCGATATAAAAATATTTCTTGCTATCCGGTCAGATCTATGTTCTACCGCTCCTTGAATATATTGCGCGTAACTGACATTCTTGTTTTTTGCAGTATATTTAGTCGGCAGCTTTATGACAGATCGTTGCTTTTAAATCGTACATGTTCGTACATATAATTATTGCAGCTATCTACGCTAACCTGCCATAGAACTTAAGTCGTAACGGCGACAAATTATGTCACTAAAATCGCTACGACGAATGGAAGACTTTACTTGAGAAATTTTACTGATTTCGGCTTGGCCGATGCAATCCTTCGCGGGGTTTCCGCAGAGGGCTATACTACTCCTACACCAATTCAAAACGAGGTAATTCCCGCCATTTTGGCGCGTCAAGACGTTCTGGGGATCGCCCAGACCGGCACCGGCAAGACCGCTGCTTTCGTCCTACCGCTGCTCCATGACCATATTTCGGAAACTGCGAGACCACAGGCAAAGCATTGCCGGTCTCTGATCCTGACCCCGACACGGGAGCTTGCCTCACAAATCGCTGCGAATATCCGGGCCTACGGACAGTTTACCAAAATCTCCGTCGCGGAAATCGTGGGCGGTGTTAAACCGGGCCCGCAAATCCGGGCCTTGAACATTGGCGCTGACATAGTTGTCGCGACGCCGGGAAGACTGGAAGATCATGTGCGCACCGGCGCGTTGAAACTTGATCATGTTAAGGCGATTGTGCTCGACGAAGCCGATCAGATGCTCGATTTGGGCTTTGCACCGGCAATCCGTCGCATCATTTCCAAACTACCTGCCAAACGGCAAACCATCTTGCTGTCGGCGACGATGCCGAAGCAAATCCACAAACTGGCGACAGATTTATTGACACGCCCTGTTGAAATTTCGGTAACACCGGAATCGCGCCCCATCGAAAGAATTGAGCAATCGGTTCTGGCAATCGAAATTGCCGCGAAGCGTGATGCGCTGGTTTCGTATCTATCGGAAAATAAAGTTGAACGGGCCATCGTCTTTACCCGCACGAAACGCGGCGCAGACAAGGTCAAGAAATATCTGGACGGCGCTGGTTTGAAGAGTGAAGCGATCCACGGCAATAAAAGCCAGGGGCAGCGTGAACGGGCTTTGAACGGCTTTCGAAAAGGAAGCACAAAAATCCTGGTTGCCACAGATATTGCGGCACGCGGCATCGATGTCGATGACGTAAGCCATGTGATAAATTTCGATCTCCCTCAGGTGGCCGAAGTCTATGTTCATAGAATTGGACGGACAGCTCGCGCCGGTAAAAGCGGCGTTGCATTAACGCTATGTACACCGCCGGAGCATGGTCTTCTGAAAGCGATCGAGAAGTTGATCGGGACCAGTATAAAAATTGAAGACCGAACCGTGGGCGGACTGTTACACGCCGCTGCGGCGCACGCCGCATCTGATGCCGCCGCACCTAAAGCTGCGAAGGGACGGAGAGGCGGTCACAAGCACGTGAACGCCAGGCAAACACCCAATAATAAAAATAATAAAACTAAAGCCAAAAGAAGGGATTTTAGATCCGGTGAGGAAACCCCTTCGGCCGGTCTGGACAGGATACTCCAGAAATCATACAAACGCTCAAGTGTCAGGGCTGCGTAAAATTCGAAACGACACATCACCATTTATCTAACTACAAATCTACCATCTAGAAAAGGATACGTTATTATGGAAACAGGTACTGTAAAATGGTTTAATAGTTCTAAAGGCTTCGGCTTTATCGCTCCTGATGCGGGCGGTGCTGACGTTTTTGTTCATATCAGCGCAGTTGAAAGAGCTGGCTTGGACAACCTTGCAGACGGCCAAAAAATTGACTACGAAATAGAAGTCGATCAGGCACGTGGAAAATCATCTGCGGTTAATTTACAGGCTAAATAAGCAAGCCTGAAATTGAACAAAAAAGCGG
>NVRR01000209.1 GCA_002732675.1 Sneathiella sp.
AAACTGAAGGAGGGAACAACGGCCACTGATCTGGTGCTGACGGTCACTCAGATGCTCCGGGCACATGGCGTTGTCGGTAAGTTTGTTGAATTCTATGGTCCCGGTATTGATGAGCTTGCCCTTGCGGACCGGGCGACGATTTCCAACATGGCACCGGAATATGGCGCTACCTGCGGCTTCTTCCCGATCGATGCCGAAACCATCAATTACCTTAATTTCACAGCACGCGCCCCTGAGCGGGTGAAACTGGTGGAGGCTTATGCCAAGGCGCAGGGCATGTGGCGCGATGCCAACACACCAGATCCGGAATTCACGACATCGATGGAGCTGGATATCTCCACGGTTGAACCAAGCCTTGCCGGTCCAAAACGGCCGCAAGACAGAGTTCTGCTGTCAGATGCCGCAACCTCATTTAAAGAAGTGTTGCCCGGACTTGCCGGTGCCGGTAATGATCTCGATGCTCAAATTGCTGTCGCCGGAGAGGACTACAAGATCGGCCATGGCAACGTTATTATTGCTGCCATAACGTCCTGTACAAATACGTCGAACCCGAATGTGATGCTGGCTGCCGGTCTGGTCGCTCGCAATGCCCGGAAAAAAGGCCTGAAGGTCAAACCATGGGTCAAAACCTCGCTGGCACCAGGGTCCAAGGTCGTGACTGATTATCTCGTCAAAGCCGGATTGCAGGATGATCTGGATGCGCTCGGTTTCAATCTTGTCGGCTATGGCTGCACCACCTGTATCGGAAACTCCGGTCCGATCGCAGCGCCCATTGCCGATGCCATTGCCGAAGGCGAACTTGTTGCCTGCTCCGTTTTGTCGGGTAACCGCAACTTTGAAGGCCGGGTCAGCCCACAGGCAAAAGCAAACTATCTGGCATCGCCGCCGCTTGTCGTCGCCTATGCTATCGCTGGCTCGCTCAATGTCGATATCACCAAAGATTCTCTGGGTGATGATCAGGACGGCAATCCGGTTTACCTAAAAGACATCTGGCCATCCAATGCCGAAGTACATGAAACCGTAAAAGCAGCCGTCACGCGCGATATGTTCGTCACGCAATATGCCGATGTTTTCTCAGGCGACGCCGCATGGCAATCGGTCGAGACCGCGGAAGGCCAGACATATACCTGGGACAACACCTCGACTTATGTCCAGCATCCTCCGTATTTTGACGGTATGCAAAAGGAACCGGGAGCCTTTGAAGACATCAGAGGTGCCCGTGTTCTAGCGATGCTTGCCGATTCCGTGACAACCGACCATATCTCTCCGGCCGGGGCGATCAAGGCCGATGGTCCGGCTGGTGAATATCTAAAAAGTCATCAGGTGCCACAAAAAGACTTCAACTCATTTGGATCCCGCCGCGGGAACCATGAAGTCATGATGCGCGGGACTTTCGCTAATATCCGTCTCAGGAACGAGTTAGCACCCGGCACCGAGGGCGGCGTTACCCGCCATATGCCGGACGGGGAGCAGATGTGGATATATGATGCGGCTGAAAAATACCACGCGGACAACACGCCCCTGGTGATTTTCGCAGGCAAGGAATATGGCACCGGGTCAAGCCGTGACTGGGCCGCCAAAGGTACATTACTGCTTGGCGTGAAGGCCGTTATTGCCGAAAGCTTTGAACGGATTCACCGCTCCAACCTCGTCGGCATGGGCATTCTTCCCCTGCAATATCCGGAAGGCGTCACCCGCCACTCCCTAAAACTGGACGGCAGTGAAGTTATCGATCTTACAGGAATTGAAGCCGGTATTACGCCGCGGATGAACGTTGCCTGCACCATTACACGCACCGACGGTTCCAGTGAAGCCATTGAATTACTATGCCGTATCGATACGCTGGATGAAGTGGAATATTACCGCAATGACGGAATCCTGCAATATGTGCTGCGGAACCTTTCTGCCGCCTAGTTTAACAGAGATTTCTCGAAAAACGGCGGCTCTTATGGGCCGCCGTTTTTATTTATAAGACTATTTCACCGACAGGTGATTTGTTTGTGAAGCGATAATCCATTACATATTACTCATGAAAAAAAATTTCTTGCAGTCCGTGTTTGCGTTGTCAGCGCTCAGTATGACGTTGATGGCCGCTCCCGCAATGGTGTTGGCCCAGAGCGCTCATCAACCCTCCTCCGTTGTCGAGCTCTATACATCACAGGGCTGTAGCTCCTGTCCGCCTGCCGACAGGTTTCTTGGCGAACTGGTTCAGGATAAGGACATCCTCGGGCTCACTTTCGCGGTCACCTATTGGGATTATATTGGCTGGAAAGATACCTTTGGCAGCAAGGACAACGATCTTCGCCAGGTCGGCTATAAACAGGAATTCGGATCGCGCTATGTCTATACGCCGCAAATGGTCATTGACGGAAAAGATCATAAAGTCGGTTCTGATCGATCCGGCGTCAGGTCCCTGATCGAAAACAGTGCCGGGCATGCGCAGCAGCTGCCGCTTACATGGACGTTCAGCGATAACAAATTGGAAGTACAACTACCGGCCGGAGAGGGTGAGGCGACCATCTGGCTTGCGGATATTGATCGTTCAAACGATGTCGATATTGGCCGCGGCGAAAATACCGGACATAAGATTACCTACCATAATGTCGTCCGGAAACTCCGCTCCCTCGGGAACTGGAATGGAAATGCCAAAACCATCGTGCTCGATCTGGCCGAGATGCGGGCAATGGGCCGCGACGGCTGTGCATTGATTATTCAAAAAACGGGCCAGGGTCCGATCATCGCCGCACTCAATGTCGAACTGTAAAGACGACGAGTTGATCCCCGACCCGGATTGAGGCAATATGAGGCCAGTAATAACAATATGGCCTTGAATCATGACCAAAGAAATTGCTCCTTTAAAACCCGCTGCAACCGTTTTGCTTGTCCGGGACTGCGTTAAACCCTCCGATACACTCGAAGTTTTCATGGTGGTCCGCCATCACCAGATTGACTTTGCGTCCGGCGCCCTGGTTTTCCCCGGCGGCAAGGTTGATGCTGCTGATATGGAGAAGGAGCTGATTGATTATCTGCCGGCATCCGAACGGAAAGATGCAACTCTCCGTGATTTCAAAATTGCCTGTATTCGGGAAAGCTTCGAAGAAGCCAATATTCTTCTCGCCCGCGATCAAACAACATCTCAGCTTATTACCCATGATCGCCTGGAAATCCTCGCGGAGAAATACCGGATGCCGCTGCAAAATGGGGAGGTGACAATTTTGGACATGGTGCGAACAGAAAAACTGGAGCTCGCGACCGATTTACTGGGCCATTTCGCCCATTGGATCACGCCGACATTTATGCCTAAGCGTTTTGACACGCACTTCTTCATTGCCAAGGCCCCGCCGCACCAGCTGGCGGCCCATGACGGGGAGGAATCGGTTGATTCCGTGTGGGTCGGACCAAACGAGGTCATGGAGGAAGCGGACAAGGGTCGCTTCACCGTTATTTTCCCGACCCGCATGAATATCGAAGCCCTCGGGAAATTCACCTCTGCCGACACGGCGCTTGATGACGCCAATGCCACGGAAACCTTTTCCGTCTTACCGACTATGGAGGTAACCGAGGAGGGTAAGTTCCTTTTGATCCCGAAGGAAGCCGGATACAGCGTCACCCGCCGCGCCATTGATCCCCTGATGGACAGGTAATTATACCAACAGAGACAAGGCCAGACTAACCCCCTTGGACAGCATAGAGAGAACGAATTTATCCGTTTTCTGTTTTTCAGCAACCCAGTCGGCGAGGCTTTTGAAATCCGATTTGCAATCGCTAAACTCCGTGGTGACCACTTCATAGTCACTATCCAGATTACCCATCTGTCCTGCCTGAAGGGCCTGTATTTCCGAATACACACCGGCTTTTGATTTTTCGAGATTTGCCACTTGATTGCGTGGCAGGGTCGCTAAGTTTTCAGCATCCAGTGACGCCTGTATGCTGAGCAGCTTTTTCAGCGCACCCTGATAGCTATTTGTCATTCTGTCCTCCACTATTTGATAGAATGCTTGTTATCGTCGGCGCCTGGGACAGGGTTGCAAGCGCGTCTTCTGCGCTTTGCACAATTGCCTTGGCCATAATGACTTTTTGAAGAAATATCCCTGAGCGGGAGTTAAGAACGGGTGTTGCAAACGCCACCCCATTTTCCGGGTTCAAAGTATCGACAATATCACCGTGGGCGCCGACCATGGCGACCAGAGCTGCTTGTGTCTCAATCAGCGTCTGATCCAGAAGCTGGCCTAGCTTTTGAGCAGCCACAAGCTTTTGAATAATGGTCGAGGACACGCCCGTGCCGCCGACGCCGTTCTGATTTTTTAAAAGCGCGAGTTTTCCTTTCCACGTATCGACATCACTCTTGATTGCCGTATCGACAATGGCACGGAGACCGCCCCGGCACAGGCGCAAACTCGATATGCTCTGATCTGTATCATTCGCCGGCACCGAATAGCTGCAGGTGCCGGACTGGTCTTGAACCTCGCCAATGTCGATATAAAGCAGCATCGCGGTCTTCTTAACGGCAGCGTCTCCCGCTTGTATGATGGCGGCCAGTTTCTTGTCGCGCGCAGGCAGAATAAACAGCTCCTGGAAAATAGAAATATCACTGATCAATGCCTGGGTATCCAGGATCGACAGGGAATGGGTCAGGTCAAATTGCCGGTAATCGAGGGATTTAAGGCCATTGATGACGGAACTGACACTGGCAAATGTTGACGGCACCGCCTTGCCCGTCGCGATCAATGAAAGCGTTTCCACATATCCGCTCATTGCCGCCAGCAAGTCCCACCGCGCCGCAATATCCGTCCTGGAGAAAAGCGGCTTCAGGGTCGTTTCCGGATTGCCCCCCAACTCCAGCTGAAATTGCAGGTTATCAGTAAAAGCCATCGAGTTGGCTTTCTCCGCCAGCTCAAAGTCATTCTGTATAACGGCGGCAAGCGCCACGGTGCCACTGCTAAAACTCTGGATTTGCCGATTGAGTAACGTATCATCGACCGAGCTGCATCCATAAACGCCGAGTTGCAGCCACAATAAAAGAAAAAAATTACGCGTTGGCCCCATTTACTTGATTTCTCCCCACATTGTTGATTAGAAAATATATAGGAAGTATGCCGACATAATCAAAGTTAATTATCTTTATAGTTGTATATTTCAACATTAGCATTAGTTAGAAAACTAGTTTGAAATATGTGTTAGGATATAGAAATTAGGGGCCAGAATTAGAATTAGACGGCCCAGAAATTTGGTGAGGGACGATGCTCGGAGTACGTGACGACAACCGTAAATGGTGGATCTTAAGTGCAATGGGGGGCGTAATTTTTCTGGTCCTCCTCGATGAAACCGTTGTCGGTATCGCCTTGCCGACAATCACCCGCGATCTCGGCTTATCCGAAATTTCGTCACATTGGGTTGTCAATTCCTATTTACTTGTATTTGCAGGGCTTGTGGCGGCGGGTGGCAGACTTGGTGACATCTTCGGTCTGAGGGTGCTTTTTACATTGGGCATTCTTATTTTCGGCCTTGCGTCCCTTGCCTGCGGTTTTATGGGCGACGGCACCTGGCTTATTATCGCCCGCTGCGTTCAGGGGGTCGGCGCCGCCATTATTTTTCCGGCGTCCATGGCCATGATCGCCATTATCTTCCCTGAAAAGGAAAGAGGCATGGCGATCGGGATTTATGGCGCGATTGGCACGGTCGGACTGACACTCGGGCCCCTCGTTGGCGGGTATTTCTCTGAAGCGTTCTCCTGGCGGTGGATATTTTGGATCAATCCACCAATTGTTATTCTAATCGCCGTTCTGGTATTGGTAGCGTGGATTGACCC
>NVRR01000210.1 GCA_002732675.1 Sneathiella sp.
TCGGTGGGGATGACGAACTCGCGGTCTTCGCCCGCAAGGTCAACGACGCCGGTGGTTTCAATGGTATCGGCGATAACTTTATAGCCGACCCAACAGCCGGAATAGCGCGACATGGCAATGCCATAAAGCCCGTAATCAAGATATTCCTGCACGGTCGCCGGGTTGAGGATCGGCATCATGGCGGCGATCAGCGCCTGCTCACTCTGATGGGCCACCGTCGAGGATTTGGCCATATGGTCGTCGCCCATGAGGACGAGGACGCCACCATGTTCCGACGTACCTGCCATATTGCCATGTTTGAAGACATCGCCGGAGCGATCAATGCCCGGCCCCTTGCCGTACCAGATACCGAAAACGCCATCGAAATCGGTCTTGCCGAACATCGGCAGCTGCTGTGAGCCCCAGATGCTGGTGGCCGCGAGATCCTCATTCACACCGGGCTGAAAATGGATGTCGTTATTTTTAAGAAACGGCTTGGCTTTCCACAGACTCTGATCGTAGAGCCCCAAGGGCGACCCGCGATAGCCCGAGATAAAGCCGCCGGTTTTAAGGCCCGCCGCAGCGTCGCGCTGGCGTTGCATGATCGGAATACGCACGAGTGCCTGGGTGCCGGTAATGAAGACCTGCCCCGTTTCCAGCTCGTATTTATCGTCCAAAGTGATTTTCGTCAGCTCGTTCATCTGCAGTATTCTCCCGCGCCCCGGGATGTTAATGAAGTGTCGACCCTAGACTTCAAGCCATTCTTTGCGGACCTGTTCATTTTCCTTCAACTCGTCGGGCGTCCCTTCATAGACCATAGCGCCGTGCCCCATCACATACAAGCGGTGTGAAATACGCAGCGCGATGGAGAGTTTTTGTTCGACCAACAAGATGGAGACCCCCCGCTTTGCAATCTCCGTCAAGAGATCACCGACCTGGGCGACAATCTTCGGCGCGAGGCCTTCTGTGGGCTCGTCAATCATCACCAGATCTGGATCCCCCATCAGGGTCCGGCACATGGTCAGCATCTGCTGTTCGCCGCCCGATAGGACACCCGCATCGACATCGGCACGCGCCCGTAAATTGGGGAACATATTGAACATGTCCTCCATGGCCCAGCGGCCTTGTTTTTTCATGTCCTTGATGCCCATTACCAGGTTCTGGCGCACGGTCATGCCGGGAAAGACGTCGCGGTTTTCAGGAACGTAGCCAAGGCCGCGATGGGCAATTTCATGTTCCCTCAAACCGGCGATTTCCTCCCCGCGGTATTTAATCGAACCGTGGGGCGGCACTTCACCCATGATGGATTTGATCGTGGTCGAGCGGCCGACGCCATTGCGGCCCAGCAAGGAAACAATCTCGCCTTCCCCCACCGTGAAATTAACGCCCTGCAGGATATGGCTTTTGCCGTAGAAGGCATGCAAATCTTTTACTTCTAACATTATTCCTCTGCCTCCACACCGAGATAGGCTTCCTGTACGGCCTTGTTATTTCGTATGTTTTCGGGGGTGTCGGTGGCAATGATCTCGCCATACACCAGCACAGAAATCCGGTCGGCCAGATCAAAAACCACGCCCATATCATGTTCAACCATGACCAGGGTCTTACCCTCGGTGATTTTACGGATGAGAGTCATAGCCTGATCGGTTTCGCTATGGCTCATGCCCGCGGTAGGCTCGTCGAGCATGATGACATCAGCACCGCCAGCCGCGGCAATGCCGATTTCCAGCGCCCGCTGCTCGGCATATGTCAAGACGCCCGCCGGTATATGTTGGCGCGCGGAGAGGCCAATTTCCTCAATGACCCGCACGGTTTTCTGATTGAGCTCGGTTTCCCGATCCACCAGATGCCAGAAGGAGTATTTATAGCCCTGCGCCCACATCAGCCCGCAACGGACATTTTCAAACACGCTCATATTCGGGAAGATATTCGTCACCTGAAAACTGCGCGACAGACCCTTACGGTAAATTTCGTAGGGCGGCAAATTACTGATCTCCTCCCCATGCAGGGAGACAGATCCGCCACTTAATTTATAGCGGCCACTGATCAGATGAAAAAGCGTCGATTTCCCGGCACCGTTGGGGCCAATGATGGCATGCCGCTCGCCTTTGTAGATCTCCAGATCCACACCGCGGATAATTTCCGTCGGACCGAAGCTTTTCCGAAGTCCTGCCAGTTCAATTGCAGCGCTCATGAGGAGGCCTCCTCTTGCCAGGTATTGGGATCATTGGCCGTATCCCAGGCGTCTTTCAACTGCCCGGCTTGACTGCGCATCACATAGCCACCAGCAATGCCGAGGACAGCGACAATTACCCAGGGCATAACGGAATGGGTATCAAACCCAATGCCAAGCAGGCTCATGGTAGATTCTCCCACCGCCGCACCGCGGACATGATGCATCATTTCAAGGAACCCGGCGATCCCGGCAACCATACAAAGCGACGGAATACCCATGCGCACGTACGGCACCACAAGTCCGCCAAGACGGTTCATTCGATATGCAGCTGTATGCATCATCATGATACCGGTCAGACCTTGCGGCACGAACATCACGGTGAGGACGAACATCACCCCCACATACATCTGCCAGATATCCGTATAATGACTGAGAATACTTTGCAGCAGGGTAAAGACAATGGCGCCGACAATCGGTCCGATAAAGAAACCGATACCGCCAATATAGGCCATCAGCAGCACCACACCTGAGGTCAGGGCATTAAGATTTTCTTCCGTCACAATTTCGAAATTAACCGCGAACAATCCGCCGGCGATCCCGGCGAAAAGGCCGGAGGCACAGAAGGAGACAAAGCGGACTTTGCGCTGGCTATAGCCGATAAATTCCGCCCGCTCCGGATTATCACGAACAGCATTGGCGAGACGTCCCGCTGGTGTCCGTGAAAACAGATACATCAACACCACGGTGACAAACACCCAGGCGGCAATGAGGTAATAGACTTCTTTATCGGGGCCAAAATCGGCACCAAAGGACTCTGGACCCATGGTCCGATCGCCGCTGACCCCTTCCTCGCCGCCAAAGAAGGCGACAAAAATCAGGGAACTTGCCGCCATCAATTCACCGACGCCCAAGGAAATCATCGCAAAAACCGTCCCCGAACGCCGGGTCGAAAAGCTGCCGATGATAATGGCGAAAATCAGCCCGATTAAACCGCCAAAGATGGGCAGGAGCCAGATGGGAAAGACGAAGGAGCCGTCTTCGACATAATTCATGAAATGAACCGACATAAAGCCGCCGAGCCCGAAATACACCGCATGGCCGAAGGACAGCATGCCCCCCTGCCCGAGCAGCATATTGTAGGACAGCGAGAAAATAATGAAGATGCCCATCAAATTCATGGTGAAAATGGCGGAATTGCTGGTGAATATAAACGGCATTATCATCAGCAGAATAAGGAATCCGATCCAGGGTCCAAATCGCTTGAGCGACGAGGCCTGAACGGTCGCCGACGCTGTTTTTGTAGTTTCACTCATGTTTCACGGTTCCCGAACAGGCCCGTCGGGCGGAAGATTAGGATCAGAACCAGTAGAAGATACGGCAAGATCGGCGCTACTTGCGGCAAGGACAAGGACCAGAGATCACGGAACGCCCCTTCCGCATCATAAGAGATATTCAGGACTGACAGTAAATCGTTCACGGAATAATCAAGCGAGATGGCAAATGTCTGCATCAGGCCGATAATCAGGGAGGCGACAAAGGCGCCGGTCAGAGACCCCAATCCGCCAACCACCACAATCACGAAGACAATAGCGCCAAGGACAACAGCCATCCCCGGAAAAGTGCCCAGAGCCGGTCCGGCAATCACACCGGCAAGACCGGCCAGCGCACAACCCACACCAAAAACGCCCATAAACACCAGCGGCACATTATGCCCCAGCATCGCCGTCATATTCGGCTTGTGGATCGCCGCCTGAATGATCAGACCAATGCGCGACCGCGTCAGGATCAGCAGCAACATGATAAAGATGGAAATGGAAATCATCAGCATAAAAGCCTTGTAGGCCGGGAAGTTCTGCCCATAAATGGTGAAAAGCGGGAATTGCAGAATTTCGGGCTCATGATAGGCCATGGTCGACTTGCCCCAGATAAACTGGACAATTTCCTCGATCAGGAAGGCAAGGCCGAAGGTAAAGATAAGTTCCGCCACATGTCCCCACCGATGCACATAGCGCAGGCCGTAGCGTTCGACCAGCGCGCCCAGCAGTCCGACAATGACCGGGGCAACAATGAGGCCTACCCAGAACCCCAAATAGAGGCTGATGGTATAGGCGAAATAGGCACCCAGCATATAGAAGCTGGCATGCGCGAAATTGAGGACACCCATCATGGAAAAGATAAGCGTCAGGCCACTGGCGAGCATAAACAGCAGCAGACCCGTGACAATCCCATTAAGCAGGGAAAAGAAGACCAGTTCAAACATAGGCTAGTTCTCTTTTTTCACAAAATTATTGAGGGCCAGGTCTTCCGCCCGGCTGAATAAGGCTGGCCGAATTAGATGCTTCGGCCAGCCGTATTACTTGGAAACTGTCCGTTAGCTTGTTGGACGTTTCATAACGCAGTCTTTAACCGGCAGCGCGGCATCTGCTGCGGAAATAGACCTTTCTGTCACCAGACCGAAGCCGGAATTATCTGCGTCCAAAACGACATTTTCGTCGGTATGGACGGAGATCTGGATCGGCTGTATCATCTGGTGATCCTCAGCCCGCATGACAATCTTGTCACCCTGGATGGTCGTATATTCCATCCCTTCCAAGGCTTGGGCGACTGCGAACGGTTCAGTGCTACCGGCTTCTTCAATCGCTGCTGCCAACATGGCAATTGAATTGACAATGCGGAACTGAGTGATATCAGCTTCAGGATATTTCGCCTTGAAGCCCCGATGATAAGCCAGATATTCTTCTGACGGCGGTGGGTTCACACTCCCTTCATGCACCAGACGGATTTTATTCTTACCAGAGGCACCAATGGTTTTCGTGATACCATCATTGGCAGCATAATAAGTGTATACCGGAACATCAATTCCGGCATCGCCAACAGCTTTGGCAAGACCAACCATATCAGCACCCCAGTTACCGGTGATGATCGCATCCGCGCCAGAGGCCCGGATCTTGGTAGCATAAGGCGTGAAGTCTTTCACTTTTCCGATTGGGTGAAGCTCGTTGCCGACGATTTCAATGTCGGGACGTTTTTCACCGAGGAATTTCACAGCCGCAGCGGCAACGGCCTTACCGAAGGAATAATCCTGGCCTATCAGGTAGATTTTCTTGATATCCTGATTTTCCTTAATCACGTCCGTCAAGGCATTCATCTTGATGTCAGCATTGGCGTCGAAACGGAAGTGCCAGAAGTTACATTTCTTCTGAGTCAAAGCTGGATCAACAGCCGAGTAGTTTAAGAAAATAACGCGGTTGTCAGGGTTCCGTTTATTATGCTTCCTCACAGCGTCGGTCAGCGCGTTTGCCACGCCAGAGGAGTTTCCTTGTGCAATGAAGGTAATACCTTCACCAATCGCCCTTTTTAACTGAATAAGGCTTTCTTTGGGGCTGATCTTGTTGTCGAAAGGCACGATTTCGAACATCTGGCCATCAAGGACGCCGCCTTTTTTGTTAACAATTTGATCAGCGGCCCACTGATACTGTTTGTAGCCGCTGGTCCCTGTCGCCGCAAACGGTCCGGAAAGCGGATCGATAAAGGCGATTTTGATTGTTTCAGCAGAAACTGGAAAATGACGCCCAGCGTCTGGTAGCAGCAGCAATTTCAGCGGGTGCAGACCATTGCGATG
>NVRR01000211.1 GCA_002732675.1 Sneathiella sp.
ATTTAAAATCTGTTTTACGGGGCAAGGACGGCTGCCTGCGGCTGGATGCCGCCATTGACGAGGCAATCGGCCGCAAACCCAAGGGCCATGATTTTATTATCGACCGTAGCGCAGATGCGACCCCCGCCGTCCCGCGGCATATGAGCGTGACCGGTGGCTGACAATCAATGAATATTTATTTTACAGCGAGCGACACAGAAGATGCGCAGCTGGCCAAGAAAAAACTCGTCCATCGGTATGGGCATTGCCCCATAGATCAGGCTGAAGTCATTGTCGCCCTTGGCGGTGACGGATTTATGCTGCAAACCATGCATGACTTCATGGCCTCCAACCTTCCCATCTATGGAATGAATAAGGGGACCGTCGGATTTCTCCTCAATAATTATGAAGAAGAAGGGCTGATCGAGAGATTACAGGCGGTCGAATTGACGGAACTCCATCCATTGAATATGACGGCGGTCGATATGACGGGAGAAAGGTTTGAGGCCCTGGCCATCAACGAAGTCTCTTTATTGCGAGAAAGCCGGCAAACCGCCAAAATCCAGATTGCCATCGATGGTCAGGTGAAAGTGGAAGAACTGACTTGCGACGGAGTTCTGGTGGCGACACCCGCCGGGAGTACAGCCTATAACTATTCCGCTCATGGCCCGATCCTGCCGGTAAACGCCGGTGTCCTGGCGTTGACACCCATTAGCGCCTTTCGCCCCCGTCGTTGGCGGGGGGCCATCCTTCCCCGCGAAGCCCGTATCGAATTTCGCATTCTGGAGGCGGAAAAACGACCCGTCAGCGCCGTTGCGGACGCCACAGAAATACGGAATGTGGCGACGGTTATCATCGAAGAAAAGCGCGATATAATCATCCGGCTCCTGTTCGATCCCGAGCATGGCCTGGAGAAAAGAATACTCGACGAACAATTTATGCCGTAGAGTCTGCTCCGTTAGTAAAGAAGAGAAAAATGACAAAACCGATATTGATCGAGATTTTAGACGGTGTTCAAACTCTGACAATTAACCGCGCCGATAAAAAGAACGCCCTGACCCAGGAAATGTATGGGCAACTCGCGGATGCCTTGCGGGATGCGGAAGATAACCCTGACATTCGCGTCAGCCTGATCACTGGCGTTGCCGACAGTTTTACAAGCGGCAATGACATTATGGATTTTATCCAAAATCCGGTATCTGGTGAGGACGCCCCCGTTATTCGTTTTCTCTATGCACTCGCCGAAGTTCGCAAACCGCTAGTTGCGGCGGTTAATGGCCTGGCGATCGGTGTGGGTACAACAATGCTGCTTCATTGCGACCTTGTTTATGCTGCTGATACCGCGACCTTCTCGCTGCCTTTCGTTAATCTTGCACTTGTTCCAGAAGCAGCCTCGAGCCTGTTGCTGCCGCGTATGCTTGGGCATCAGCGTGCCGCCGAGTTATTGATGCTGGGCGAGACATTTACGGCCGATTTCGCCCATGACGCGGGCATTGTAACGGCTGTGGTCCCTGCAAGGGAGTTGCAGGAAAAAGCTCTGGGCACCGCCAAAAAACTTGCGGCAAAAGCCCCCGAAGCGTTGCGGCTGACGAAATCCTTGATGAAGGCCAATACGGATCAGGTCCTGCAAGCGATGCGGACAGAGGGCGCGGCGTTTGCCGGGCGCCTGACATCCCCTGAGGCACGCGAAGCCATGCAGGCTTTCATGGAACGCCGCTCACCTGATTTTTCAAAATTCAGCTAGGTTATTTGCCTCCGAAACCGCCCAAAGCCCTAAAAAATCGCGGTCTCTCACAATCATTAAAATTTACCTAATTTTTTACGCAGATTGACGTTAATTCGTAAGTCTCTTTTAAGTTTTAGTCGGTAATTTTATCTCCAATGACAAAACCGGGGATGTTCTGACCAGCTAATAACGGTGGTTTCGTGCTTTCCCTACTGAAGACACCGTTCAGGAGAGTTCTAATGAAAGTAATCGCAGTTGCATCGCAAAAGGGCGGCTCAGGTAAAACGACCCTTGCCGGGCACTTGGCTGTGCAGGCTGAATTGGCTGGACAGGGGCCGGTGGCCCTGGTCGATACCGACCCCCAGGGCAGCCTGTCTGAATGGTGGAACGAACGCGAAGCCGAAACGCCGCTGTTTGCGAGGACGACAGTTGAACGCCTCAGCGCCGATATTGGCCGGATGGAACAGATGGGGATTAAACTCCTGATCGTCGATACGCCGCCTGCCATTACTTCGACAATCGCAAATGTCATTGGTCTTGCCGATCTTTTGATTATTCCGACCCGCCCGAGCCCGCATGACCTGCGTGCCGTCGGTGCAACGGTGGAACTTGCCGAAGGGCTTAATACACCCCTTATTTTCGTCGTTAACGGCGCGACGCCCCGGGCGCGGATTACCAGCGAAGCCGCTATTGCACTTTCGCAGCACGGGACGCTGGCACCTTCCGTTATTCACCAGCGCGTTGATTTCGCCTCCAGCATGATCGATGGACGGACAACAATGGAGCTTGATCCGTCGTCCAAATCAAGCGAAGAAATAGTCAAACTCTGGTCCTATATCCAGGAGCGGATTGCCAGAATTTCTCCGGCTTACCCCTCTAATCCGCAGCATCATATACCGGCGTCCGCCAGCACTAATGGCGCGATTTATAATTGAGCGTAGAGCGTAGTCAGCAAAAAGAAGAATTACTATGAAAGCAGCATTCTTAACAAGTTCACTCATCGCCCCAAAAGGTAAGGCCTTGCCGACTTCTTCGGCAACAGCGCCTATGAAACTGTTGAGCGAGGAAACAGATAGACGCTCTAGCGGTGTCTCACGGATTTATGATCGCGTCGCAGAATATGCAGACCATCATGCTAAGACCGAGCATACGCTTAAAGCAACTGACATTCCGGTTACCGAAGAACAAAAAAAATCGTTAGAAAGCGCCGTACAAGGTTCCAAAAACAGCCCCACTGAGGATCGTCCTCTTTTTCTAAAAGAAGAAGAGTCTAGTGATACTCAAGAGTTCGATAATGAAATTGAGGTTTTCGCGCTCACAGAGCTGACGGACGCCGAAGATATTGATCCCATTTTTGAAACGCCTGCTCCCGTCCGACAGAAAAAACCTATTGCCAGTGGGTTGCACCAGGCGGGTAAAAGCAACTTTTCTATGACCAAGGCGGCTACCGCTGCGCTTTCAAAGCCAAAAAAAGCGGAGCCCTTGTCAGACGCCAAATATGGCCAGATCGCCAAGGAGGTTTCGCAGCTCAAAAAAGACAATCTCGGACGCATTCGTATCTCTGTTCGTATGGCGCCCAAAGATCATTTGCAACTTAAGCTGATAGCGGCGCATACGCAAATGTCCGCCCAGGCGATTTTCGAGACGGCCCTGGAAGAGTATGTCTCAAATCACGGAACAGAACTACTCCCGGAATCCTGTAGTTGCGTCTTGGATAAGACGACACTTTGAGTGGAAGTAAAATTATGCGTGAAAATACAGCAAAAGAACTGGAAACTGGCCTTGATGCCGGATCGTTATCCAAGATCAAGGTGCGGCGGTCGAAAGACGCCAAGAATGCCTCTCCTAAAAAGGTGAAATCCGGTGATATTACGGATCGGCTGCAGGCGCTCGCCGACGAGTTAGAGGCGACGAAACCAGCTGTAGCCGTCGCCAAACCAGCTTTTGAAGACGACAACTCCGGTTTGTTCGAAACAGAGAAAAAGCGGCTGGCGGCTAAGGCACAACCGAAAATAACTGTATCGCCTCCGGTTACGGAAGAACCGCCGCTCGCGAAGCCAGTTCCAGCGTCTAAAAAGAAGGCAAAGGTTGCCGTATCTCCTAAGGTTTTGCCAAAAGAGAAGCCGGCAGCTCAGAAAAGCAAGAAACCTGCCTCACAGAAGCCCAGAAAAGCAATTCTTACTCCCGATGTTGCTTCGGCTGTACCGCCCAGACGGGCTAACTGGGCCCGCCCGGCCGCGGCCCCTGGATGGCAGAAAAAGGTCTCGTCACCGGACATCCTGACATACTGGATGGAGCTTAGAAACGGCAATCGCTATCCGACTTGGCAAAACCTGGATACGCAAAAGATAGGCAAATTCTGGCCCAATTGTTTGCTCGTACATTGTGATCATGGCGTCGGCCGTCTGCAATTGCAGACAGGCTTTTCCAATGAACTCCGCCGGTCCGCAAAACAGGCCGATCCACTGCGGGACTTATCTTCCGATATTGATTTCACCCCCATGGTCGTGGATTGGGTATTAAATCTGGCAAGAGATGTTGCCAATAGCGGCAAGCCTGCCCATGGCACCGAGTATTTCCCGTCGGCTTTTGACGAATTTCCACTTCGCGTTATTGCGCTACCGTTAAGCAGCGACCAAATCGACATCGATCATGTTCTTTGCTACGTACAGAAGCTCTAGGGTCAAGCCTTCTGGATTCTGATCCTAGAGAATCTCTTTAACAGCGGCCTTTTCCGCGTCCTTGAAACCAACCACATAGCGCCCGTTATTTTCAAAAATCGGGCGCTTAAAGAGAGTTGGTGCGGCCATTAACAACGCCGCCGGATTAGGCCCGTCAAGCTGCTCCTTCTCATCATCATTCAATTGCCGATACGTTGTACCGCGTTTATTGATCAGGATTGTGCGATCAATAGCCGCCAGCCAAGTATCAACGGTTTCCTTATCAAGACCGTCTCGCCGAAAATCATGGAACTGAAACTCGACCCCTTCCTCATCCAGCCATTTAATCGCTTTCCGGCAGGTGTCGCAGTTTTTTATCCCATATATTTTCATTAGGTCACTCCAGGCACGGGGTAGAATTAGGGTCTATATCCTTACCTACCCCGTGCCCAGCTATCCTGGCAACGCCGATTTCGTCCAAATTTATGCAACCGCCAATAAATCGACTTCATTGGCTGCAGAGATCAACGCGCTTTGTTTCTTCTCATCGCCCATCGCCAGTCCTTCGGCATAGACGATTTCGATATCGGTAATGCCGAGAAAGGTAAGAAATGTCTGGATAAAGGCCGTCTGGCTGTCCTTGTCCGTATTCTTATACATGCCGCCACGGGCCGCAAAAATAAAGGCTTTCTTACCCTCGAGCAGGCCCACAGACCCGTTTTCGGTATATTTGAAGGTTTGTCCGGCCCGCGCAATTTGATCAATCCAGGCTTTCAATGTTGACGGGATACCGAAGTTATACATTGGTAGTCCAAGTGCAATAACATCGCTTTCTTTCAGCTCGTTAATAAGCTGGTCAGATAAATCCGCATGTTTCCTCTGCTGTTCGTCTCGATCTTCAGGCGGGGTTGTAAAAGCCGTGAAAATTTCAGCGGAGATGTGGGGCAAAGGCTCCGCGTCCAGATCTCTTCTAATGACCGATGCACCAGGATTTGCAGCTAGCCAGTTGTTTACAAATTTTTCTGCCAATTGTGAGGATTGTCCGCCATCGCCAAAAATACTGCTCGTTACATGTAGAATTTTTTTCATATTGCTATTCCCGTTATCTTGAATGTCTTTGATGGTTTTCAAATAATATCTATTTTTCTAATTTAAAAGTGGTATTATCTGACTATTATTATCAGTATTTTAGATATATAAAATGGCCATGCATATTACACTGGATCAATGGAGAGTTTTTGAGGCGATTGTTGAAGAAGGCGGATATGCCCAAGCCGCCCAGAAACTACATCGCAGTCAAAGCGCTATCAGCTACTCTATCGCGAAGATGCAGGACCAATTAGGCGTCAATCTGCTGGAAATTCAGGGCCGAAAAGCCGTCTTGACAGAGGCGGGAACCCTGCTTT
>NVRR01000212.1 GCA_002732675.1 Sneathiella sp.
GTTTCCTGTCCGGCAGAAATGACATTTACCGCAGGCAACATGACATTCCGCGGACACCCGATCCCCAATGGCATATCCCGTCACCCCTTCGCCGACTGCGCTGATAGCGCCGACAAATTCATGACCAATGACCATGGGCGTCTTAACCCGCCCCGCAGACCAGCTATCCCAGTTGTAAATATGATGATCCGTCCCGCAGATACCCGCCGCGATAACATCCACCATCACCATATCCCGCGACGGCCCGGAGGGGCGTTGCTGGGTCTTCGACCAGATACCACGGGTGGCTTCGGTTTTGGCAATTGTGAACATGTTGCACCTACTTATTGTTTAGTGGATAAAAATCCATTATACTGTATTTATAAGGTATATTGGATTTTTATCCTGTCAATAGGATTTTATAGTGGATTACGAAAAAACACCCCCGGCGGTCGGACAAACCATCAACCGCCTGCGCAAAGAAAAGCAACTGACCCTGGATCAACTGGCAGCGGTCTGCGGCGTATCGAAGTCCATGTTGTCACAGATCGAGCGCGATGAGACCAACCCGACCCTTGCAACAGTCTGGCGGCTGGCCGAAGCCCTTGGCGAATCCATTGATGATCTGATCCGCGGCAATGAAGACCTTCATCGCCTGACGGTGTCACGCGGATCATCCATTCCGGTACTCAATGACAGCAGCGGCCATTACAGCCTGACAGTTCTGGGCCCGGCCAGCTTGGTGAATGATATGGAATGGTACGAACTTACCATAAAGGCCGGCGGTCATATGGCCTCCAGCCCCCATAGCCAACGCACTACAGAGCATCTGACTGTGCTGAGCGGAGAGTTGGAAATTACCGCAGGCGACGAGACAGATGTCATCAAATTGGGGGAGACCGCGCGCTACGCCGCCGACCAGCCCCATGAAATCAGAAATCCCACGGCGAAGGACGCCCGGGCATTGTTAGTCGTCCTAATGGGCAAGCAAATCTGATCAGGCGGCGGAAACCTCCACCCGGCAGTCATTATAACAGGCCCCCTCCGACAAGTCCGCCTTGGTCGTGCGGGCAAGGGCCGAGACGGTCTGGTCATTATGCGTTGTCTTGAACCAGGAGCCTTTCGGCGAATAAAGCACTCCCGGACGCACGGCGTCAGTGATTTTAAGCGGCAGAAAGACTTCGCCCAGATCATTATAGACCTTGACCTGCGCACCGTCGGTCAGTTGCCGCGCCGCCGCATCATCGGGATGCATTTCCAGCATGGGGATATCATCATTCGCCTTCACACCACCAAAGGTCGAGGTGATCATTTTGCTCGATGACGGTGTCACCAGAGATAACGGCAAGGGCTCATCCACCGGTTTATAAACCGGAATGACCTGATCAAAAGTTTCGTCCAAATAACTTGATTTGAGCTCAATTTTACCGCTCGGCGTCGATGGGAAAACATTCTTGAACAGGACAGTATCGACCTGATCAGCTTCCATAGAAATCGCTGTTCCAAGCGGAATTTCGCTGGGCTTATAGCCTTTCAAGCGAGGATCAGAGCCATCAAGGGCATCATCCATCAGCTCCTTGTCACTGGCGGTAAATATCGGCTCGTTGAAGCCAAACCTGGCGGCAAGACGCCGGAATATTTCCGTATTCGGCAATGCCTCTCCCACGGGATCAATGACCTTGTCGGCGCGCTGCAGATAAGGCTGGCCATAGGCGCAGAAAATATCGTCATGCTCAAAATGGCTGGCCGCTGGCAGGATGATATCGGCATATTTCATGCTGTCCGTCATCGCCACGTCACAGCCAACAATAAAGACATCTTCGCGCGCCAGGCCTTTTTTAAGAAGGTTTTGATCGGGGGACACAATCACCGGATTATGATTATAGATAAACAGGCCTTTTAGCGGAATATCAAGATCGTCTTCCGCCAGATGACGGCCGATATCAAGGATATTCAAAGTCCGGGTGCCGTCCGGCACCAGGTCCGGCCGTTGCAATTTATTCATGGTTTTCGGAAACAGGTTACCAGAGCCGCCAATCAGTCCGCCGCCCTCAACCCCGAATTTCCCGGCAAGCGCCGGCAGCGCGAAGATAGCACGAATGCCATTACCGCCATTCTGGTTGCGCTCGATCCCGTTGCCAACGGAGATGGTCGCCGGATTGCTGTCCTTATAGAGTTTGGCGAAAGTTCTTATTTCCGCAGCAGATACACCACAAAGATCAGCCGATTGTTCAATTGTATAGTGCCGCGCTTCGGTAAGGAACTCCTCAGCACCTTGAACATGCTGGTCGATAAACGCCAGATCAAAGCCACCAATTCTTTCAAGCTCCAATGTAATGGCCCAAGCAAGAATTAAATCCATTCCCGGTTTTACTGCCAGATACATGTCTGCTTGCTCGGCGATCTTGATCCGTTTGGGATCGATCACCACCAGCTTGGCCCCCTGCGCCTTCGCTTTCTTGATCAGCGGCGCCAGATGCAGGTTGGAATAGGTGACATTGTTACCCCAGACCACAATCAGCTTAGCGTTCACGCATTGCTCGGGCTGCATGGCGGCTGTGGTGCCGAAGGTGCCTTTATAGGCTTCTGACTTGACACCGCCGCACAGCGATCGCCGGAACAGCAATGTTGCACCGAGACGATGAAAAAACCGCATATCCATGGAGCCCGCCGCCAGCAATCCATGCGGGCCCGCGTAGTTATAGGGCATGATGGCCTGCGGCCCATATTCTTCAATAATGCCGGTGAATTTTTCATGGATAGTATCGAGCGCCTCGTCCCAGCTGATCGGCGTAAAACTATCGCCGCCGCGTGCGCCTGTGCGTTTGAGCGGAACCGTCAACCGGTTCGGGCCATGGACAAACTCCGGATAATAACGCGCGACCTTATTACAAACCACCCCCGCGGTGATCGGATTGGCGTGCGATCCGCGTACTTTTTCGACCTTGCCGCCGCCGACCGTGACCGTCAGGCTGCAGGTATCAGGGCAATCCAGGGGGCAAACGCTGGGTAATTCGACAGACATGGTTTTGTCCTCATCCAGAAAAATTTTCGACATATCCATGATGCAGGATAATTGGTCTCTATAAAAGTACCAGTTTGACCAATATACAGGAGCCAATACAAACACCGAAATCGGCGGGTGACGATCCGTCTTGAATTGAGATATAGTGGGGAAAATCCTTCTGAAAATGGATTTCTGGCCAGTATTATGACAGCACCAATCACACCTGCGGATTACAGCCCCTATGACGTTCTGGAACGCCCTATTACCCTGCGGGCAGCGGATATGGAGCCCGGAACCAATGTCGCATCGCACCGCCATAAATGGGGCCAGCTCGCCTATGCCTCGGAAGGTGTAATGATTGTGTCTACGGAAAATGGTCGCTGGATGGTCCCGCCGGAGCGCGCCGTCTGGATCCCGCCGGATATGGCCCATGCGATAACGACGACGGCACGGCTTAAGTTTCGCGCCATTCATATCGCGGCAAATCAGACGACAAGCCTGCCGGACGACTGCCGGGTTGTGAAAGTCAGTGCCTTGCTCCGCGAACTGGTGTACCGCGCCGAAACCATTCCGAAAACATATGTGCCGGACAGCCCGGAAAGCCGGATCATGGCGATTATCCTGGATCAGATTTGCGAAGCCGAACCCGCCCCGCTTTATCTGCCGATGCCACTCGATCGGCGACTCGTCCGTCTCACGGATATTCTTCTCGCCAATCCGGGGGAGCGCAGATCATTGGCCGAACTCGCACAGACCAGCGGCGCAAGTGAGCGGACCCTGGCCCGGCTTTTCAAGCAGGAAACTGGCCTTACCTTTGGTAAATGGCGGCAACAAAGACGATTGCTCGCCGCCCTTGAGCTGTTGTCGCAAGGTCAGTCCGTTACCAATGCCGCACTTGATCTCGGCTATGAAAGTGTCAGCGCCTTTATTGCCATGTTCAAATCTGCCCTCGGCAGCACCCCGTCCCGGTATTTCCGCGCCGCAAGCGAAAGTCAGATTACTGATGACAGATAAAGATATAAAAATCGGCGTTGCCGGTTGCGGCGCTATGGGCCTGCCGATGGCGCTTAATCTTCTAGGTGCCGGACTTGATGTCAGCGGCTTTGATATCCGTCCGCCAGATCAATTCGGAACACTGTCGCCGCGGATGACCGGATCGGCCTTTGAGCTGGCGCAAGAATGCTCTGTGGTTCTTTCCGTCGTTCGCGACTGGGCCCAGACACAGGATCTCTGCTTTGGTCCAACCGGGCTTTTCACCAATGGAGACGGCCCGAAAACCCTGATTATCTGCTCAACGCTGTCGCCCTATATGATCGCCGAGATTTTGGGACGGCTTCCGCCCGACTGCAGCCTTGTCGATGCACCTATGTCAGGGGCACCCTATCGCGCCGAAGATGGCACCTTGACGTTCATGGTCGGCGGGGAGGAAGCGGTCGTTGATCGCCTGATGCCTGTCTTCAGCGCCATGGGAACGGAAATCAATCATCTCGGGGATGTCGGGGCGGGCATGACCTGCAAGGTTCTCAATAACATGCTGGCGGCAACGTCGGTTGTTGCTGTTCGGGAGGTATTGGCGGCATCAGAAAAATTGGGATTCGCGCCCGACAAGCTGCTGGAAGTCGCAAAAACCAGCTCCGGCGGTACCTGGTTTGGAGATAATCTAGAGAAAATATCCTGGGCGGATGAAGGATATTCCATCACCAACACAATTGGAATTTTGGAAAAAGACGTCAAATCCCTTCTCGACGCGACGGAAAATTTTCCCGAGCTGCGCATTAATGAATTTGCCGAATTTATTATCAAGGAATTGCGAAATTTGGCACCGGTTACAAAGGACTAACGACTATCTATCCTCCGCATCGGGCATAAAAACTGTTGTGGTATAATAAAGGAACAGAAGGCGGGGAGAAGAAAATGTTCGATTATATCGTTATTGGCAGCGGTTCGGGCGGATCTGTTGTGGCCAGCCGCTTGTCTGAAGATCCAAATTGTCAGGTATGCCTGCTGGAGGCGGGAAAGCCCGACAAAAGCATCTTTATTCATGCGCCCATTGGCACCGCCGCCCTCTTACCACGCAAATTCTATAACTGGGCGTTTGACACGGTTCCGCAAAAACACTTGAACAGCCGTAAAGGCTACCAGCCGCGGGGGAAAACCCTTGGTGGTTCAAGCTCAATCAACGCCATGCTTTATGTCCGCGGTCATAAATCTGACTATGATGACTGGGCGGCGCTCGGTAATCCGGGATGGGGCTTTGATGACGTCCTCCCCTATTTCAAGCGCGCCGAGAATAACGAGCGCGGGGCTGACGATCTGCATGGTACTGGCGGGCCGTTGAATGTAGCCGATCTGGCCTCACACATGCCTATCTGCGATGTCTTCATGGATGCTGCCATGCAAATCCAGCTGCCGCGCAGTACAGATTTCAACGGGCCCGAGCAGGAAGGTATCGGGCCCTATCAGGTCACACAGAAAAACGGCGAGAGATGGAGTGCCGCGAAAGGCTATCTCACCCCCAATCTGTCGCGCCCGAATTTACATGTCATTACCGAGGCGCAGGCCACAAAAATCCTGATGGAGGGCAAAAAAGCCACTGGAATTGCTTATTCCCAAGGTGGAAAAATCACGGAAATCAAGGCGGCACGCGAAGTCATCCTCTGTGGCGGTGCCTTCGCCTCCCCGCAACTGTTGTTGTTGTCCGGTATCGGCCCGGC
>NVRR01000213.1 GCA_002732675.1 Sneathiella sp.
CCTTACTTTTGACCAGAGGGTAGAGGAGGTTTTTTGGAAATGGCAGTACTTCCTTAATGCAGCCGACAATCAATTTCTTCAATCGCGTACTGTTCAGCATTTCGCCGATCTTTGGATAGAGGACTTCCAAATCGAGGGTCACCATGAAATCCGTATGGCTGTCCTCGATTTTATGGCGAAGTTCCCGTTCGGCATCCAGCGGGGAATAATTTACAACGGTGCCGCCGGCTTTCAGAATGCCGAAGAAACAGACAATATAATGGGGAGTGTTGGGCAGGTACAGGCCGACATGGACACCTTCCTTGACCCCGAGCGCGCGGAAGCCCTTGGCGGCGCGACTGACCATGCCATCGAGCTCGGCATAGGTAATTTTCTTGTCCATGAAATCGATGGCATTGTTATTGGGCCATTTTTTGACAGCTTCATCAAGCAGCGCATAAACGGGCTTCTTTTCGATTTCGATTTCCCACTTCACACCAGGCGGGTAAGATTTCTCCCATAAAAAGTCAGACATATTTTTCCCTATGTATTGTTAGTGTCCCTGTATTCCCGAAATTACGTTGCAATCCGCGGGTGGGTCAATGGAAACTGTCACTGGGAGGTGAAAAATTCAATTTTAAAGTGTATTTAAATGAATATTGTACAGTTTTAAGGATTAATTACGGCGTATTCGGGTCCTAAAACCCGTCCGGTCCCGCACCGCAGATGATGGCGCCAACTTTCCCTAACGGCTTGGCGAGCGCAGGGTCGGACCGGAGGGCGGCGATGGCCGCTGCGGCGGACAATTCGACGCCCAGGCCACAATTTTCCCACAGCCAGCGGGCGGCGCTTTGCATATCTTCATCCTCGACCAGAAGAATATCATCGACGAGATCAGAAATAATGTTGAGGTTTATCTCGGCAGATCGCCTTGGTGCCAGCGTGTTCGCCCGTGTATTGATGACATCAAGGGTAACAAGCCTTCCGGCGTCCACACTGTTTTTCAATGTCGGCGCGCCCACGGCCTCAATACCAATGACCTTGATGCCCGGCTTGATAGCCTTCACCGCGGAGGCAACGCCCGAAATCAGTCCGCCGCCGCCGATGGCTACCAACAGAACATCCAGATCCGGCACATCTTCGAGGATTTCAAGGCCAACGGTTCCCTGTCCCGCCATTACTGCTAAGTCGGCGAAGGGATGAACATAGGTTTTTCCCTGTGTCTCCGCGGCCTTTAGCGCAAGCGCATTGGCGTCATCCCAGACGTCGCCCTCGACAATCACTTTAGTGGCCGTCTTCCGGAGCTTTTCGATTTTCGAAGCAGGTGTATTCTTTGGCAGATAAATTGTAGTGGGCGCGCCAGCCATGGCGCCTGCGGTGGCGACCCCCATGCCATGATTGCCGCCCGAAGCTGTCACTAATCCGCGTTTGAGGGCGGCGTCATCCAGCCCCAAAACAGTGTTCAGCGCCCCGCGTATTTTAAACGAGCCGGATATCTGCAGGCATTCCAGCTTCAGGGAAACAGGCTGGCCGTTATCCAGAACCACCTCCAATTGCGGTGTCCGGCGGATGCGGGGCGATATTCTGGCACGGGCAGCCTGAATAAGCTCAAGGGGTAAATGATTTGTCATGATCCCAAGACCTTCCAGATGCCGTCGGCGGTCAGGATGCGATTGCCGTCGACCAGCAATTCGCCGCGTATAAATACGACGGACAGCCCGTGTTTGCTCAAATCCGCCTTGAGTTCGATCCAGTCACCAGGCCTGGCGGCGGCGATAAAATCGCAATTGAGGCTGATGGTGGCGCAGCGTTTCTTACCCACAAGCCGCCAGACAATCTGGCCTAGCGCTTCATCTAGAAAACTCATGAGCATACCACCGTGGATGACACCATGAAAATTGGCATGGCTGTCGTCCGCGAGAAAGCCGTATGAATACTCCTCCCCGGTTCGCTTGAAATAGAGCGGCCCTATTTTCTCGGGATATCGGCCAGGCGCGGTGACGGGCCGGTATCCTTCGGGAACAGCGGAATATGTCATACAGTAATTTTCCCAATATTTTCGGGACAGTATGACGATTATCCAGCAGTGCGCAAGCCGACGACGCGGTTACTCTTCATATCCGTTGCGCGTAGCGTTTTCGACGCATTCTTCCTTTTCCGCATATCCTTGGGTGGATGCACCGACAATGCGTCCGTTGGTCGCCGTCCGCCGCCACCGCCATTTATGGTGTTTCTCATTGTGGTCCTGATAGAATTCCCACTTATCTCGATCGCCTTTTTCTGCCATTTTAATCTCCATTGTTTATCCAATGAAGATATGACGTCGCGCGCGTTATTTTGTGAGCAAGGATAGACAAATGATGCTCTTATTGCGTAGACTTTTTTATTCTTTGGGAAATCGGATAGGGCGATAATATGAAAACGGTGCGGATTGAGCTAGAGAAAATCTACGTCCCGACCAAAGCCCGCAAAGGCCTTACCGAAGATCGGGTGGAGATCCTCGCCGAAGATATACTGGAAAACGGCCAGAAATCACCCATTCAAGTACGGCTGGGGCAGGGGCGCTATGTCCTGGTCGAGGGACTACACCGTCTGGAGGCTATCCGGGCGCTTGGCGAAGAGAATATCGATGCTATCATTGTCCATGCCCGACGTCATTAGACATCTCAGGCGTCAGCCGCCGATATTCTCCATCAATTGCCGATAAAACTGGATAATTTCCGCGTAATTCTCAATATAGATCCTCTCGTTCGTGCCATGCACGCGGGAGAGGTCATCGGGGCCAAACCGCATGGGAATAAACCGGTAGCTGTTTTCGGCAATGTCCTCGTAATGCTTGCTGTCAGATCCGGCGAGCATAAGCCCCGGCGATATCAGGACATCTGGGAATATCTCGCGGATGGTCGTCTCGATCACCCGATATCCTTCTACGTCCTTGCTGGACACGCGGGAAGGTTCGTTTTGCTGCTTTATCTCAATGGTGATATCGGGATCATCAATTACGGTTTTTACCCGATCAACGGCCTCCTGGACGCTCGTTCCCGGCAGCAGACGAAAATTGAGCGTAGCGATGGCGGTTGCTGGTAAAACGTTATCCTTGGTCCCGCCGTCGATTATCGTTGCTGCTGTTGTTGTCCGAACCATGGCGTTGGTTGCCCCGCCCTTGCCGAGTTCACTGATCAAAATCGGATCGAAAAGCCAGCGATTTGAAATAATCGCCTTTAGCGGAAGCGGCATATGCGGGGCGAGGGTTGAAAACATATCAGCAGCCGGGCTTTGCAGGCTGGCAGGGAAGCGATTTTCCTCCAGCCGATTGACCGCCCGGGCGATTTTCCCGATAGCCGTTTTCCGGGGTGGAATAGAGGAATGTCCACCCTTGGTAGATGCGGTAAGTTGCAGGGTGAGGTAGCCCTTTTCGGCGAGCGCAATAAAAGCAATAGGGGCGTCGATGCCGGGCATGATCCCCTGAACAATCACCATCCCTTCATCGAGGGTAAAGGCGGGCCTGATACCTCGGCTTTTGAGCAGTTCGGCAATTTTTTGTGCGCCATTCCCGCCGCCGATTTCCTCATCATGGCCAAAGGCAAAATAGAGTGTCCGTTTGGGCGTGAACCCGGCAGCCAGTTGCAACTCTGCCGCTTCCAAAATGGCGAAGACCGACTGCTTGTCATCAAGCGTCCCGCGGCCCCAGATGATCCCATCCTCAATGGTGCCTGAGAAGGCATCATACGTCCAGTCAGCCTCTGTTCCGCGCTCTACCGGCACTACATCCATGTGGGCCAGCAAAAGAACCGGTGGTTGGCTAGAATCTGTCCCTTCCCAAGTGTAAAGCAGACTGTGGTCGCTGATGGTTTCGCGTTTGAGTTTCGTAGCGACCAGAGGGAAGGAGAGGTCAATCAAGGCATGAAGTTTGTCAAATTCGGGGGCCGCAACCGGATTATCCAGGCCCGTGGATACAGTTTTGATCCGGACGGCTTCCGCCAATCGTCGCGCTGCGGCCATGCTATCAATTTCGGGCACTGTCACAGCGGCAATGTCGGGGGTTTGCGGCGTGTTGGAAAATGTCCGAAAGGCGATTACAGCCACAACGGCAACGACAACAAGTACCAGAAAGAGGGCAATTTTTTTTATCATTTTCCGTCAAACCCCGATGTTCATACCTTGTTACCAAACCAGAATACACCGTGATACCTCCCTGTCTAGCATCGCTATACGGTTTCTATTGTTGCGGAACGTCGCAAGGCGCGTAGTATGAGAAGAAAACGGGAGGTGATGATGGACAAACAACAAGAACGCCGAAAAGCAATCGCTGCTGCGGTTGCAGATATTCGGGAAATTGCGGACGATGGGGATATAACGCCTGACATTTTAGCTCGGGTTCGTACAAGGCTTCTCTCCCTCGCCGCGAAGCACGATTTATTCACTTTGGAAGATTTTCCGCCGCCTGAAGCGAACAACAAACGCCGAAGCTGCTTATATCGTCTGTCGGAAGATGACGATCATCGTTTTGCCCTATACGCGAATTCGGCGGATGGAAATGTCAACGCGCCTCCCCATGACCACACCACTTGGGCCGTCATTGTTGGTGTCAGGGGACAGGAAGAAAACCGGTTTTACGACAAAGCGGCAAACGGGGTTGAGCAGACCGCAAGCCACATGGTAGAGGACGGCGCCGGGGTCGCCCTTATGCCCGACGATATTCATAGCATCCATATCAAGGAAGGTGCGCCGGTGTTGAATTTTCATATGTATGGCCTCGGCCTTGAACAGCTTGATCGCCGGAATTTCTGGAACGAACGTAAAGAAATATGGGAAGTCTTTCCCGCCCACACCGATATCCGCGAGGCCCGGCATTGAGCTATACATTGATTTCTCCGTCCCAGGTGCGAGCTGTCTCGGTTCTGGATCAGGAATATGCCTTTCTGGATATGCGTGAGCAAGGCGTGCATTCAGAAGGCCATCCGTTTTTTTCTGTGCCCCTGCCGCTCAGCCGGTTGGAGCTGGATATTGAACGGTTAGTACCACGAAAAACTGTTCCGCTCTTGCTGTTGGATCAGGGCCCGGAATTGCCGTTAGCCCAGCGCGCTGCCGACATTCTAGCGGGCTTTGGCTATACGGATATCCGTCTCGTAGACGGGGGCGTGCAGGGATGGCGTGACGCTGGGTATGAATTGTTCTCCGGTGTAAATGTGCCGAGCAAAGCCTTCGGTGAGTTTGTTGAAGAGGCTTATGAAACTCCGCATATTTCTGCGGTGGCGCTGGACGAGAAAGTCAAGAACGGCGAGAAAATAGTTATCCTCGACAGCCGCCCGTTTCCCGAATTTCACCGCATGTCGATTCCCGGCGGCATTGATATGCCGGGGGCTGAACTGGTACATCGGGTGTTTGAAACGATTCCCGATGAAGAGACGCATATTGTCGTCAATTGCGCCGGTCGGACCCGCAGCATAATCGGCGCGCAATCCCTGATCAATGCGGGTGTTCCCAATAAAGTCTCGGCCCTGAAAGATGGCACCATGGGGTGGTATTTGGCCGATTTAACCCTGGCGTATCGGGAGGATACCGTCGCGTCGCCGCCGGGGGCGCTGGCAGGCCAGAAAAGCAGGGAAGCCGCCCACGGACATTTTCTTCGATCGCGGCATAAATTTCATTATCCGCAAAGCGCCGCACATTGGTTTTGGTTAGCGGAAGATCAAG
>NVRR01000214.1 GCA_002732675.1 Sneathiella sp.
TTCCGGTTTTCGTAGCGGGTGGTATCGGTCGCGGTGAGGCCATCAGCACCTATCTGCGGATGGGGGCGTCCGGCTGTCAGTTGGGGACGCGGTTTGTTTGCACCGATGAATGTATTGCCCATCCGAATTTCAAGAAATCCTTTATCCGGGCCAACGCGCGTGATGCCGTGACGACGATTCAGGTTGATCCGCAATTTCCGGTGATTCCGGTGCGGGCGCTTAATAATGAAGGCGGCAAGAAGTTTATTGAAACCCAGCATGAAGTGATCGCCAAATACAAGGCGGGGGAGATGGATTTTGAAACCGCACAATTGGCGATCGAGCATTTCTGGGCGGGAGCGTTGCGCCGGGCGGTCATCGACGGAGATGTAGAATTTGGCTCGGTGATGGCAGGCCAAAGCGTTGGAATGGTGAAGTCCGAGCAGCCAACGGCAGAAATTATGCAAGAACTTGTTGCGCAGGCGGCTAGTGCCTTCGCTGAAACTGGGCCCTGAGCCGAAAAGGAGCAATCGTAAATGAGTGGACTGGGTGTCAGCGCACCGAGATTACTGCTCCGCAAGCTCCATCAGGTCATGGCGGGGCATGGCGACGCTGAACAACGCCTGAACGAGATTGTCCGGCTCATCGCTGGGAACATGATCGCCGAGGTCTGCTCCTGCTATCTTATGCGGGCTGGCGAAGTCCTTGAGCTTTTTGCGACTGAAGGCCTAAAAAAAGAAGCCATCCATAAGACCAAATTGCGGTTGGGGGAAGGTCTTGTCGGCGATATCGCTGCGCAGGGTCGCCCCTTGAATTTATCTGACGCGCAGTCGCACCCCCAGTTTGCTTACCGTCCGGAAACCGGCGAAGAGGAATATCATTCGCTGCTCGGAACGCCGGTGCTGCGGGGCGGCCGGGTTATCGGTGTGTTGGTGGTTCAGAACCGCACCCAGCGTTCTTATACTGACGAAGAGGTCGAGGCGTTACAGACGGTGGCTATGGTCGTTGCGGAACTGGTGAGTTCCGAGCAGATGGTGGCCGCAACGGAATTTTCGGAGACCGGTGGCAACGCGACGCTACCTCATCATATTGACGGTACGGTTCTGGCGGAAGGACTGGCGTCGGGCTACGCGATGTTGCATGAGCCCCGTATTGAGGTCTTTAAAACCCTTGCCGAGGATAGGTCCGTTGAACTTGCACGCATGAATGCGGCGATTGATGGCCTTCAGGTGTCTGTGGATGTCCTGCTGACGGCGACCAACACGCTGTTCACGGACGAATCGCGGGAAATATTCGAAGCCTACAAAATGTTTGCCCATGACAAGGGCTGGATCAAAAAGCTGCTGGATGCTGTACGAACCGGTCTGACGGCGGAAGCGGCGATCAAGCGGGTGCAGGATGATACCCGTTCTCGCATGAAGGAAGTTACCGACCCTTATCTTCGTGAGCGGCTGTCGGAGCTCGATGATCTTGCCAATCGGCTGTATCTTCATTTGGATGGTCACAGAGAATTTGACCGACGTAATCTAGAGCGCGAAACGGTGGTTGTTGCTCGCAACATGGGTGCGGCAGAACTTCTGGACTACGATCGGCGTCAGCTGAAAGCGGTCATTCTGTCAGAAGGTACGCGCTCAAGTCATGTTGCCATTGTTGCCCGGGCGCTCGGCGTGCCGGTCGTTGGTCAGTGCTCGGGTATTGTGGATCTTGTCGAACAAGGGGATTTCATTCTTGTTGACGGTGAGCATGGTCAGATATTCCTGCGTCCCGGTGAGGACGTACAGCAGGCGTTTTCCGGCAATGTCAAACAGCGCGCGGTGCGGCAGGCAAAATATGCAGCTCTGCGGGATAAGCCGAATATATCGAAAGACGGCATCAAGCTCAGCCTGAATATGAACGCCGGTCTGCTGATTGATGTGGATCATTTTCATGAAACAGGCGCCGATGGAATTGGTCTGTTTCGGACCGAGCTGCAGTTCATGGTGCGCTCGCAAATGCCGAAGGTGGATGAGCAGACGGCGCTTTATTCGAAAATTCTGGATAACCTGAATGGTGCCCCGGTGGTATTTCGCACCCTTGATGTGGGGGGCGACAAAGCGTTGCCCTACATGAAAACCAAGCCGGAAGAAAACCCGGCAATGGGCTGGCGGGCGATCCGGATTGGTCTTGACCGACCGGCATTGCTACGCAGTCAGCTCCGGGCTTTGGTGCGCGCGGCCGCCGGCCGGGATTTATCTTTGATGTTTCCAATGATCGCTGAAGTTTCTGAATTTATTGAGGCCAAGGCAATCCTGAACAAGGAAATTGAGCGCGCGGCAGAAAAAGCAGGCGGGGCACCCCGAACAGTCAAGGTCGGGACCATGCTCGAAGTCCCGTCGATTATCTGGCAACTCGAACATCTCCTAAAAGAGGTCGATTTCGTCTCAGTCGGATCAAACGATCTAATGCAGTTCTTTTTCGCCGTCGATCGTGGCAACCCGAAGATCAATGATCGCTACGATACATTAAGCCCGAGTTTGCTGAAGCTCCTGCGGAAAATCGTTGTCGATTGTGAAGCGGCAAAGGTTCCGGTCTCCGTTTGCGGCGATATGGCGGGACGGCCTTTGGAGGCAATGGCGCTGCTGGGACTCGGCTACCGGAATTTTTCCATGTCCGCGGAAACATTGGGCCGGGTGAAGGAAATGGCGTTGAGTGTTGACATCGAAAAACTTCAGGATTTTGTCTGTGGTTTCTGCGATTCTCGCGACCATTCCGTGCGCGAGCAGCTCCGCTCGTTTGCGCAGGATCATGGTATTGTCGTATAAGACATTGATTGTTAATAAATTTGCCCGATACTTACTGCTTGATGATTTGAAATGACAGGCATGACAGTCAGCCATGGTGAAAAATACGAAAAAATCTAAGGCAACGGGAGAACACTCCCTGTTCAGTCGCAAGGCATCCTTGGGCGGTGATCTGTCTGATCTTGACGCCACCAGCGAAGACGTTATGACCGTTGGTGATCGTTTGCGCATGACGCGGGAGGAGCGCGGATTATCTCTTCATCAGGTGGCTGAAAGCTTGCGCCTTCGGGCCTTGCAGATACAGGCGCTGGAAGATGGCAATTTTGATCTGTTACCGGGGCAGACATTTGTGACCGGATTTTTGCGGTCCTATGCCAATTTACTGAACCTTGACGCTGTCTCCATTGTTGATTTGTATAAACAAGAACATGCTGGCGGTATCACGACACCGTCGCTGGCTTTTCCCGAGCCAAATTCAGCGGGACGGATGCCAGGCGTTGGGGTGATGATGGGCACTATGGTCCTTGCTCTGGCTCTCGTCGCCGGTTGGCTTCTGTATCAGGAAAGCGATAGCGTTGAATTTGAACGGGTGGCTGAACTTCCCGATAGCCTGACCGAAAAGGTTGAGGTGGCGTTGGCTGCAGAAAAAGCCAAGGCAGAGCTTGTGGCGCGCGCAGCTGCGACGGTGACACCCACAGCGGCAATAGCCGAAATAGCCGAAGATGAAAAACCTCTCGTTGCCGGGAGCGTCGAAACGACGTTCCAAGTGGCCAAAAAAGACGAATTGAACACGGAGCAAGTTTCAACCGAACCTAAAGCCGATCTTGTCGTTGCAGACGTAACACCGACGCCGGAAAAAGAACTGGCCTCCCCGATGGTTGCCTCCGAAGTCCCGGTCGTGTTGACAGAAATCCCAAAGGTGGCGCCCATTACGGTGGCGGCGGTTCCCGAAGTCGTGACCGTAGAAACGGTGCCGTCAAAACCCGCGGCGCTACTGACGCTTTATCCGCAAGCGGTTTTGGAGAAAGCGGTGATAATTCCTGATGAAGAGCCTGAAAGCCCGTTACCGCGAACGTTTGGCGTCGAAAATACCAATGCCCGCGTCGTTCTTCGGGCGAATGCCGAAACCTGGATTGAAGTAAAAATTTCGGATCATAAACCTCTCATTTCACGGGTTTTAAAACCAGGTGATGTGTTTATGGCACCAGATAATCCGGAGGCGACCCTGACAACCGGGAATGCGGGCGGCCTGGAAATTCGGGTGGATGGCAAACGGATTACCAGTCTTGGCGGTACCGGGACTATTATCCGGGATATCCCGTTGGCGGCCAGCAGCTTGCTTGACGGCAGCACGATACTTCAATAGCAAAAATCAGCTTCAGCCGACCCAATGCGATCTATTACTTGTAATTTTTGTCGTTAGCGGCCATTTTACGCGGAAGTTGAGGACGCTTGTTACCGCGTCGCCTGAAATGAAGTTGCAGTCCCATGAGCATCAGACCTTATCGCGATATCATCCGCCGCAAATCTCGCCAGATTTATGTGGGCGACGTCCCTGTTGGCGGGGACGCCCCGATCTCGGTTCAGTCAATGACCAATACCCTGACGTCGGATGCCAAGGCGACCATCAAACAGATACAGGCATTGGAAGAAGCGGGAGCAGATATTGTCCGGGTTTCCTGCCCCGACGAAGAAAGCACGAGGGCGCTTAAAGAAATTGTTCGTGAAACCCGCGTGCCTATCATTGCCGATATCCATTTTCACTATAAGCGTGGCATAGAAGCGGCCGAAGCGGGCGCCGCCTGCTTACGCATAAACCCCGGCAATATTGGCTCCGCCGATCGGGTGCGTGATGTGGTGAAGGCGGCGGTTGATTATAACTGCTCCATGCGTATTGGCGTGAACGCCGGTAGCCTCGAGCGGGAATTACTTGAGAAATACGGTGAACCCTGCCCCGAAGCCATGGTGGAATCAGCGCTCAATCACGCCCGAATTCTGGAGGATAACGATTTCTTCAATTTCAAGATCAGTGTTAAGGCGTCAGATGTGTTTCTCTCGGTCGCCGCGTATCAAGGCCTTGCCGATGCTTGCGATTATCCGCTGCATTTGGGGATCACTGAGGCGGGGGGGCTGTTTTCAGGGACGGTAAAATCCTCCATCGGCCTTGGTATGATGCTCTGGTCGGGTATTGGCGATACTATTCGGGTATCCCTGTCGGCGGATCCGGTCGAAGAAGTCAAGGCTGGCTATGAGATCCTAAAAAGCCTCGGGCTCCGACGTCGCGGCGTCACAATTATATCCTGCCCGTCCTGCGCGCGGCAGGCTTTTCCGGTGATTAAGACTGTGGAAGCGCTGGAAGAGCGGCTCGCTCATATCCAGACACCGCTGACCCTGTCCATCATTGGATGTGTGGTCAATGGCCCCGGCGAAGCGCGTGAGACTGATATCGGCCTCACCGGTGGCGGCAAGGGTAATCATATGGTTTACTTAAGCGGCATGACCGATCACAAGATCAATACTGACGGCATGGTCGATCATATTGTCGATCTGGTTGAAGCCAAGGCGGCGGAGCTGGAAGCGGCAAATGCCGTCGATGATCAAGCTTTGATCAGAAAAGCTTAGACCCCTTAATTTCCTATAATTCTAGAAGACGGAGAGAAGACGTGTCATCCCCACAGCCAGTTCGCGGCACCCATGATTTATTGCCCGAAGATTTTGCCCGCCACGCCTATGTGCGGGATATGTCGCGGGATATCGCGGCACGTTTTGGCTATGCGGAGATGGCGACACCCATCTTCGAGTTTACCGAAATTTTCGCCCGCACCATGGGGGAGACGTCGGATGTTGTCTCCAAGGAAATGTATTCTTTTGAAAGCCGTGGCGGCGAGAGCCTGAC
>NVRR01000215.1 GCA_002732675.1 Sneathiella sp.
AAGCAGGTTGGCATGCTGATCATTACCCATGACATGGGGGTGATTGCCGAAATTACGGACCGTGTCGCCGTGATGTACCGTGGTAAACTGGTGGAAGAGGGGACGACGGCGAAAATTCTCGGTAATCCCGACCATCCCTATACCCAGAGCCTGGTCAGCGCCGTGCCGCGGCCCGATATCCGCCTCAAGCGTTTCCCCTTGGTAAATTACATTGAAGAAGAAGGCGAACGGACCAAGGTTCTTGACCTCTCCACCCATTGGCTTGGCAAGGTTCGGGAATTTGATGCCGTGGAAGGTCCGCTTCTCAGCCTTAAAAACCTGGTGATGACGTTTATTACCAAACCGGCGCTCCTCAAGCGCAACAGAATCACTTTTAATGCTGTTGATGACGTGTCCTTCGATATTGAGCAGGGAGAAGTTTTTGGCCTGGTAGGAGAAAGCGGCAGCGGCAAGTCGACGGTTGCCCGCATGATTTGCAGCCTGTATACGCCGGCGGCCGGAGAGGTGAATTTTGCCGGTACGGATCTGACCAAAATCAAGTCGCAAAACGAGCTTGATTACTACCGCCGTCAGATGCAGATGATTTTCCAGGATCCGTTCTCGTCCCTCAATAGCCGGATGCGGGTGATGGATATCGTCGCCGAGCCGATCCGTTTTCATAAATTGGCCGCTAATAATCGGGAAGTTGAGACTGTTGTCATGGACCTGCTGGACCATGTGGGTCTGGGCGCGCAGGCAGCTTTGCGGTTTCCCCATGAATTTTCTGGTGGACAGCGTCAGCGAATTTCTATTGCACGGGCCTTGGCGACGCGGCCAAGGTTCCTGATTTGCGATGAGCCGACATCGGCGCTCGATGTTTCTATTCAAGCCCAAATTCTCAACCTTTTGAAAGATTTACAGGAAGAACTTGGCCTGACCATGCTGTTTATTAGCCATGACCTTCCGGTCATCCGCCAGATGTGCGATCGAGTTGGGGTGATGAAAATGGGCAAGCTGGTGGAAGTCTCGGCGACCGAAGATTTGTTCGAAAACCCCAAGGCCGCCTATACGCGGGAGCTTCTCGACCTGATGCCACGCCTGGATAAACTTTCCCATAAGGGACTGGAAGTTGAGGAGGGCTGAAGGCTCGCTACCTGTGCCGGGTGTCAGAGCTTCAGGTTCATGAAGTAACTATTTGGATCGTCGGTGTAATCCGCGAAGGGCGCGCATTCGATGAAGCCGTATCGGGCGTAAAAGGACCGTGCCGGCTGGAACCCCGGCTGTGATCCTGTTTCCAAGAAAAGATCCCGGTAGCGACGATTTTGTGCGGTTGTAATCGCTTTCGTTAGAAGCGCCGCGGCAATGCCTTTGCCACGATGGGCCGCCGCTGTATGCATGGATTTTATCTCGCCGGCTGCCGTGTCCAATGCCTTTAACGCGCCACAGCCCATGAGCTGCCCATCCAATTCTGCGCGCCAGAAAGCGATGCTGTCTCCCCGCAACTCGTCGAGGTCCAGGGCATGATACACTTTCCGGCGGGGATAAGGAGCGCATGAGTGTCAGATGCGCGTTTAAGAGTGCAATAATTTCAGGAGAATGAAGATCATCCTGCCTGATTATTAACTCCGCCGTCATGTCTCTTTTTCAAGTCCCGCAAGACCCATTCCAATAACAGAAATACCACGTTTCCAGATCATCTCTTTCCAGTCATCTGCGTCACAATAGAAAGCATCACGTACCTGTTTTTTGATCGCTTTGCCTTGATCAGATTCAAGGTTACCCTTGATATAGAGCCAGTTATCTGCCCGAAGCGCTTCCAGCACTTCAAGGACGGGTATCGTGCCATATTCGAGGGCTACGCATGTATGACTGGCTTTAGGGGCGGATTCGCAAATACCATAATTGATAGTGCCGCGCACAATGGCCGATGACGATGTGCCCGCCTCAGGTGAGGTCACATCATCACCATACCAGTCTAGTGCCCGCGATAACCCTGCCGGATCGCCGACATAAATTGGCTCCTCATAGCCATAAGGACCTAGGCCTGTATGGAAATCGAGCATGGCTAAATGTTTGCAGTCCGCGGCATGGATCGCCACGACCGCACGAAGGGTTTTGTTGGTCCAGGAAGGCCCAAATCCGCCAAAGAAGAGTCCATCATCATGGATATGTTGCCCTCCGGTTACCGCGGCCTGAAAAATCGAAAGGCCCTTTTCTTCGATATAGTCGTCAATTTTCGCCTGGGCAGCTTCAAAGCTCGTCCCCTCCCAATCATCGGGGAGAAGCATGTGGTGGACATCCGCATAGTCCGGATTCTCAGGCAATGGGGCGTCGAAGTCGAGGAAGTTGCGATTGAGATCGACATTGTCCTCATTGACCCGGCGTAAATGCGAGAAGCCGTGCGGGTTGATGGCATGGATCATCAGAACAGCTGTATCATCGGGTAACAGGGTGAGCATATTTTCCGTCAACATTCCGACTTGCACGCCGGAGCCGCAAAACCCTTCGACGCCATGGGTCGCGGAAGAAAGTATCAGTATCTTCGACGCGGTTTTCGGGCCGATCCGGACCACATCCATATAGAGGTCCTCGCCATTGGCACCCTTGGCGGTGTCATTCAGATGACTTTCCACCGTCAAGCCGCGGTTTTCACACGCGCTGAGAAATTTCGTTCTGGCTTCGGCATAATTGGCGGAAAAAAAGTCGGGGATATTCATGGGCGGGTGTCCTGTCGAATGTTTTTGTGTTGCATATCCTACATCATTAAAATCCTGATACGCGAACAATTTTGGTCATCGAACCGACAGTTCATATTTTCGCCAGATTCAGGGTCTATGGAAGGATGGCTGGGGAAGAGGGAGCGAGGCGGTCGTCTTTTTGCGGAGCGTATTTTACTATTCCCGTCCGCGTAAATATTATTTTTCCATATATATAAACTGGTATATCGAATAATAATGGTGTAGTAGTAAATGATGGCGCAAAGGTACGCCCACAGCATATTGAAAAGTAGATATTGGAGGAATTGTAAACGTGGCCAAGTTGGGAGCTCTTGTCAGGGCCGGTGTTGCAAATACTGAAGGTTTTTATACGCTGGGCGGGCGCCTTGCAATCGATTTTGCGAACAGCCATCGGCGTATCGGACACGACCGGGACGGACTTGGCAGCTTTGAAGATCTCCTTAGCTTTCTAAAATCGCATGGCCATCTGCATGAAGACGAAGCCTCCGACTTGCATATGTTCTTGTTTCAGAATCCTGAACGCTGTCATTCCGTGGTTGAAGCCCTGGTCGGGCTTCGGACGAAATTTCACAATGTACTGACGAATTCCGCAGGGGGTTGGCCCATTGATCTCGATTTTCTCAATGAGATTAATCAGCGTCTGGAAGCTTTTAAGAGCCATTTGAAAGTCGAGTCAACGGACGAGGGGATGGCGCTCAAAACCGTTATCTCGGAGCAGGGGCCGGAGAAGCTCGCCTATCCGATTTTAAAAGACATTGCGGATTTCCTCGCCTCCGACCATGTGGAAAAGACGAAGTCCTGCGCGGGTGACGATTGCGGCCTGTATTTCGTCAACCTGTCACGCAATGGCCGTCGTCGCTGGTGTTCCATGTCAACCTGTGGCAATCGGGCCAAGGTCAATGCCTATCTCAAGCGTCAGGAAGCATAATCCTTTGGATTATTCTGCCGCCGCGCGTTCCCGAAGATCTTTTTTCTGAACTTTGCCCATTGCATTTCGAGGTAGTTGGTCCAGCAGATATACCTGCTTCGGCACCTTGAAATTCGCGAGTTTTTCTTTGACATACAAGATGACGTCGTCAGCAGTGAGGCCGGGCATTGTTCCGTCGGTAACCACAAAGGCAACCACGGCCTCGCCAAAATCCGGGTGGGCTCGGCCGACAACGGCGCTTTCTTCGATGCCCGGCATCTCGTCAATAAAGCTTTCTATTTCCTTCGGATAGACGTTATAGCCGCCGCAGATAACCAGGTCCTTTGACCGGCCGACGATGCGATAGTAGTCGTCGCTGCCTTTTTGGCACATATCGCCGGTGATAAAATAGCCATCGGCCCGAAACTCTGCCGCGGTTTTTTCCGGCATTTTCCAATAGCCTTTGAAGACATTGGGTCCCTTGATCTCCAATATGCCGATCTCGCCGTCGGCAACAATCTCGCCGCCTTCGCTGGCGATCCTCACGTCATTATCAAGCGGAAAACCGACCGTACCCGCTTTTCGCAGCCCCTCATAAGGATTGGTGGTGATCATGCCCGCTTCGGTCATGCCGTAACGCTCCAGGATGACATGACCTGTCCGCTCCGAAAAGGCGTTAAATGTTTCCTCCAACAACGGGGCGGAACCGGCCGTGAAAAGCCGCATATTATGGCAGGCCTCAGTAGTGAAGGCAGGATCGGCCAGTAGCCGCACATAAAAGGTGGGGACGCCCATGAACACCGTCGCTTTTGGGAGCTGTTCGATGACGGTTTTGGCGTCAAATTTGGTCAGAAAAATAATCTTGCTGCCATTCAAGAAGGCACAATGCAGGGCGACGAAGAGACCATGGACGTGAAAAATCGGCAGCGCATGCAAGAGAACATCGCCCGCCTCGAAATGCCAGGCGTTATGCAGCGATTTGGCGTTGGATATCAGGTTATCGTGGGTGAGCATCGCGCCTTTCGATCGCCCGGTCGTGCCGGAGGTATAGAGGATCGCGGCCAAGTCTTCACCCGTATTATTATATGTCTCGAAAGTCGTCGGGGATGCCTCCGCCCGGTCGGAGAGACTGCCCTTGCCGTCACCATCGAGGGTGAGAACCTCTTTCACCCCGGCGGTTCTGGCCAAAACCCTGATTTCATCAAGGGACGCAGGATCGCAGACCATCAGAGTCGGCGACGCGTCGCGCAAAAAATATTCGATTTCCGCAGCCTTATAGGCTGTGTTGAGAGGAAGATACACCAGGCCCGCCCGAAGACAGGCAAGATAGAGGATAACCGCCTCAACGGTTTTACCGACCTGAACGGCAACACGATCGCCGGGCTTTGCCCCAAGCTCCGTCATCAGATGGGCCATCTGCGCTGACTTTGAGATGATTTCCGCAAAACTCCAGGGCTGGATATCGGGCCCTTCGAAAGCGGTTTGATGCCGGTCAGAGGGAAAACGGGATTCAAAAAGCGAGTAAAGATTGGTGTTGGACATATACATATCTTTTGTAAATCAGGCGCTTGCCTGAAGAAAATGAGGGGGAAGGGTGGCGAGAAAATCGGTAAAACGCTCGCCCTGAATGGCCACATGTTCGCGGGTGAGTTTTTCCGCCAAAGCAGGATCGCCTGCGAGGATGGCAGCTACGAGACCACCATGCTCGTCCGAAGAGGACGCCATACGGCCCGGAATACGGACCTGAAGCCGTCGATGCGGTGCCAGCCGCCGCCGAAGTTCCCGCGTCTGTCTTTCTAGAAAACTGTTATGGCTCGCCTGATAAATCAGGTTATGGAGTTGGACATTTAGCTCATAATATTCATCGTGATGATCGCCCTCTGCCAGGGTATCGCAGGCCTCATGGGCTTTTTTCAGCGCTTGCTTTTCCTCCGGTGTAATGCGCCGCGCCGCCAGCCCCGGCGATGATGAGTTTATATCCGGCGGCTTTGGCCCCCATGGC
>NVRR01000216.1 GCA_002732675.1 Sneathiella sp.
GGTATCCGTCGCGGCGTCAACACACAGGTTTATACGACGCCGGAAATTCACCGTGTGGCCCGCGTTGCCTTTGAACTGGCGCGCAAACGCGATGGTCGCGTCTGTTCCTGTGAAAAAGCCAATGTCATGGAATCAGGTGTTCTCTGGCGCGAGGAAGTCACGTTTATCCAGGAGACGGAATTCCCGGATGTGGAACTGAGCCATATGTATGCGGACAATGCCGCCATGCAGCTTGTGCGGGAGCCGAAGCAGTTTGACGTCATCGTGACGGATAACCTGTTTGGTGATATACTCTCCGACTGCGCGGCGATGCTGACCGGTTCTTTGGGCATGCTTCCGTCAGCGTCACTGGGCGGAGTGGACGAAACCGGACGGCGTAAGGCACTCTATGAGCCGGTCCATGGATCGGCACCGGATATTTCAGGTCAGAAAAAAGCCAACCCCATCGCGACAATCCTGTCTTACGCCATGGCGTTGCGCTATAGCTTCGATATGGGCGGTGAAGCGGATCTTGTGGAGAATGCAGTGCAAAAAGTGCTTGCAAGTGGTATCCGGACTGGCGATATCATGTCTGATGGCATGACACTGGTCTCCACAACGGAGATGGGCGATGCCATTCTGCGCGAGCTCGATGCCGCCAACGGATAAGGATCACGCGAAGTTTGTAATGTAAACTTTCGGGATTGGAAAAACCCGAACAAAGAAGAGATTGAGATCATGGGATATAGAGTTGCCGTCGTCGGCGCCACTGGCACTGTGGGCCGCGAAATGCTGAACATTCTGCACGAAAGACTGTTTCCTGTCACAGAAGTAATCGCATTGGCCTCTAAACGGTCACAGGGCCGGGAAGTTTCCTTTGGTGATAAGAATCTGAAAGTACAGGTCCTGGACAATTTCAATTTCACGGGCATGGATTTTGCCCTGTTTTCCGCAGGCAGCACTATTGCGGCCAAATTCGCTCCCATCGCGGCGGCGCAAGGCTGTATCGTCATCGATAACTCCTCGCATTTTCGCATGGATCCCGATGTGCCGCTGATTGTGCCGGAAGTTAATCCGCAGGACGTCGCGGGTTATACCCGGAAGAACATCATTGCCAACCCGAACTGCTCAACCGTGCAGCTGGTGGTGGCGTTGAAGCCACTTCATGATGCTGCGGTGATCAAGCGCGTCGTTGTCTCCACTTATCAGTCGACTTCTGGTGCCGGGAATGGGGGAATGGATGAGCTGTTTACGCAGACCAAAGGCATTTTTGTCAATGATTCTCCAACACCGTCAAATTTCACGAAGCAGATCGCCTTCAACGTGATCCCGCATATCGATGTCTTTCTGGATGACCGTTACACCAAAGAAGAATGGAAAATGATGGTTGAAACCAAGAAGATTGTTGATCCAAAAATCAAACTGACGGCAACTTGCGTTCGTGTACCGACTTTTGTCGGCCATGCGGAAAGCGTCAATATCGAGTTCGAGAATGAACTCAGTGCAGATCAGGCACGGGAAATTTTGCGCGAGGCGCCGGGCATTCTGGTTGTCGATAATCCGGAAGAAAATGGCTATGTCACGCCAGTGGAATGCGTTGGTGATTTTGCAACATTTATCTCGCGTATTCGCGATGATGCGACCGTTGATTACGGTATTAATCTATGGTGCGTTTCCGATAACCTGCGTAAAGGCGCGGCGCTCAACACCGTGCAAATCGCTGAGCTTGTTGCCCGGGAATATTTGAAAAAAGCGGCTTGATCTTTCTCAGGCAGTAACGATAAAAGCTGGCAGGGCAATGCTCTACCAGCTTTTTTTATTGCGTTTGCGATAAAAACGCCGCAACTTTATTGCGTTGCAGCAAAAACTAATTATGATAGGTCGGCGCTGATGAGGCGCAGGAACCATATAAAAAGAAAAAAAGGGCTTCTGGCGAGCCAGAGGGATAAAAAAAATGACACAGACAACGCGGCCGCGGCGGTCGGTTTTGTACATGCCGGGCTCGAACGCCCGGGCACAGGAAAAAGCCAAGACGTTGGCGGCTGACGGGCTCATTCTCGATCTTGAAGATGCCGTTGCGCCGGATGTGAAGGCGGAGGCCCGCGATATTGTCTGTGCGAATGCGTCCTCTGGCGAATATGGAAATCGTGAGATTATTATTCGGGTCAATGGACTGGATACGGCTTGGGGCCGGGATGATATTGTGGCGGCGGCCAAGGCCGCGCCGGATGCTATTTTGCTCCCCAAAGTCGAAAGCGCCGGGCAGGTGCTGGAGATGGAGAAAATCATGGTGGAGGCTGGCGCGCCTGCAACCACGAAAATCTGGTGCATGATGGAAACCCCGTTAGGTATTCTTAGGGCCGAAGAAATTGCCGCTTCCAGCGATCGAGTTGATTGCTTCGTGATGGGCACATCGGATCTGGTCAAGGATTTGCAGGCGCAACATACGCCGCTTCGCTTGCCTGTTCTTACATCGTTGGGGCTTTGCTTGCTCGCGGGCCGAGCCTACGGCTTGACGGTGCTGGATGGGGTTTATCTCGACCTTGGCGATGACGAGGGCTTTCGTGGTTCTTGCGTTCAGGGGCTGGAACTCGGGTTTGACGGAAAGACACTTATCCACCCCAAACAGCTTGCCGCCAGCAATGAGGTGTTTGGACCCTCCGCCGAAGAAGTCGCTCATGCCCGCCGGGTAATCACCGCCTTTGCCGAGGCGGAAAGCCAGGGTAAGGCAGTGGTCTTGGTTGACGGCAAGCTGGTCGAAAATCTCCATGTGGAAATTGCCAAGGCAAAAGTCGCCATGGCCGATGCCATTCTGGCCAATGCGGAATAGGTGAGGCGATAAAAATGGCAACGAAGACAAATCCCGGTAACTATTTCGAAGACTTTACCATCGGACAGGTGCTGGACCATGCGACACCGCGGACCATCACCGAAGGCGATGTATCGCTCTATACAGCGCTTTATGGCAGCCGGTTTGCGTTGCAATCTGCTGATAGTTTCGCCATGTCTTGCGGCCTTGAGGCGGCGCCGATTGACGGCCTTCTCGTATTTCATATCGTCTTTGGCAAGACCGTGCCGGACGTATCGTTAAACGCCGTCGCCAATCTTGGATATGCCGATGTGCAGTTTAAGGCGCCGGTCTTTCCGGGCGACAGTGTTCAGGCGAGCTCCAAGGTGATTGGCTTGAAGGAAAACTCTAACGGCAAAACCGGTGTTGTCTACGTGCGCTCCACCGGCGTTAATCAAATGGGTATGGTGGTGCTGGATTATATCCGTTGGGTGATGGTGCGGAAAAAGGATGAAAACGCTCCGGCGCCAGAGACAGTTGTCCCGGAACTCCTCGCGCGCGTTGATCCGTCGAAATTCAAGCTCCCGGCGGGACTGGATTTCAGCGGATATGACGCAACCCTCGCCGGGTCTCCTCATTATTTCGAGGATTATGAGGTCGGCGAGAAAATCGATCATGTGGATGGCATGACCATTGAAGAAGCCGAACATATGATGGCGACCCGGCTCTATCAGAATACGGCGAAAGTCCATTTCAACCAGCACCAGATGCAGAACGACCGCTTTGGCCGTCGCCTGATTTACGGTGGACATATCATCAGTCTTGCCCGGTCGCTGTCATTCAATGGCCTTGGCAATGCGCAAATCATTGCCGCGATCAATGGGGGCTCCCATACAGCGCCGACATTTGCAGGTGATACCATCTATGCCTGGAGTGAAGTGCTTGAAAAGGCTGACGTCCCCGGCCAAAAAGAGACAAGTGCTTTGCGTATTCGTACATTAGCAACGAAAAATAAGCTTTGCGATAGTTTCCCGGACAAGGTGGATGACGGCAAACGAGATCCGGCTATTGTTTTGGACCTTGATTACTGGGTTATCTTGCCAAAAAGAGTAATTGAGGCGTAAATAGGTCAATGGTCCTGTTGACTTGAGGAAGTTGAGGATTAAACTCCGAGCCAATAAAGTCATACGAATATTATATTGTTTTAGCGAGAAAGACGTCGCCATGGCGGATATTGAACGGCCCCTATCGCCGCATTTGCAGATTTACAAGCTGCAAATCACGATGCTTACCTCCATTACCCATCGCATTACAGGTGTCGCCCTGGGTGTCGGCACGTTGTTGCTGACGTGGTGGCTTATCGCCGCCGCGAGCGGTCCTGACGCCTATGCGACGGTCAGTGCGTTCATTGGCTCCTGGTTTGGTCAGTTGGTGTTGTTTGGATTTACCTGGGCGCTTTTCTATCATCTTTGCAACGGTATCCGGCATTTGTTTTGGGATATGGGCAAGGGGTTTGAGCTGCCGGTCATGCGCAAGACCGGGATGATCGCCATCATCGCCTCGGTCGTGCTGACTTTGCTGACCTGGATTATTGCCTATGGAATGGGGGCCTGATCATGGGGATGAGAACACCGCTTAAAAATGTTCGAGGCTTGGGCTCGGCCAAGGAAGGCGTGAGTCACTGGTGGCATCAGAAAATTACCGCCGTCGCCATGATCCCGCTTTTCGTGATTGCCCTTGCCTATGTGATCAGTCTTGTCGGTGCCGAATATGACCAGGTGGCCTCTGTTCTTGGCACGCCGTTCGCGTCCTTGGTAATGTTGCTGCTGATTGGCGCGACATTCTATCACTTGAAACTCGGCCTGCAGGTAGTCATCGAAGACTATATCCATGCTGAGAAAACTAAAATTACGTTGTTGTTGCTCAACAGTTTCTTATGTGCGGCCGTCGGGTTGGCGGCGGCGCTGGCTGTGTTGAAGCTAGCGCTTGGGAGTTAAAGTAAATCATGTCAGAAGCTTATCCAATTACAGAACATAAATACGATGTGGTCGTTGTCGGCGCCGGCGGCGCTGGTCTTCGCGCGACCATGGGTATGGCGGCGGCAGGTCTGAAAACGGCGGCCATCACCAAAGTCTTTCCCACCCGCAGCCATACGGTTGCGGCGCAAGGCGGCATTTCCGCGTCGCTTGGTAATATGGGTGAAGATAGCTGGCAGTGGCATATGTATGACACGGTCAAGGGCTCCGACTGGCTCGGCGATCAGGACGCCATTGAATATATGTGCCGCGAGGCTCCGGCCTCGGTGCTGGAGCTGGAACAGTTCGGCATGCCGTTTAGCCGCACCGAAGAGGGCAAGATTTATCAGCGCGCCTTTGGCGGCATGACCACACAGTTTGGTGAAGGCCCGGCAGCGCAGCGGACATGCGCCGCGGCTGACCGTACCGGCCATGCCATGCTGCATACGCTGTATAGTCAGAGCCTGAAGCATGATACTGAATTCTTTATCGAATATTTCGCTCTTGATCTGATTATGGACGAGGACGGCTCCTGCAAAGGTGTTCTTTGCCTCTGCCTTGAAGACGGTACATTGCATCTGTTCCGCGCCCATATGGTGGTGCTGGCGACGGGCGGCTATGGACGGACATTCTTCTCCTGCACGTCTGCGCATACTTGTACAGGTGACGGTGGTGGCATGGCGCTGCGGGCCGGATTGCCATTGCAGGATATGGAGTTCATCCAGTTCCATCCCACCGGCATTTACGGTGCCGGGTGCCTGATCACAGAAGGCGTTCGCGGCGAAGGCGGCTTTCTTGTCAATAGTGAGGGCGAACGGTTTATGGGG